>JAGWPU010000031.1 GCA_028870355.1 Gammaproteobacteria bacterium
ATCCACCAGCACCTCGCCGATGTCATCGGAGAGGTAGTCGCGCATGGAGCGCGTCACTGCATCACTCTCGCGGAACACCAGGAATGGGGCAGGGCGCTCGCGCGCGGCGGCCTCGATCTGCTCCCACTGTACTTTCAGGTTGTCCAGATCCCACTGCAGCTCGGCGACCGAGCGGCCGACGCCCGCGGTGCGCACGATGGCGCCCATCCCCTCCGGGATCTGCAGCTGGCTCATGACCTCGCGCATCTGATCGCGATCCTCGCCCTCGATGCGGCGCGAGACGCCGCCGGCGCGGGGGTTGTTCGGCATGAGCACCAGGAAGCGGCCCGCCAGACTGATGAAGGTCGTCAGCGCGGCGCCCTTGTTGCCCCGCTCTTCCTTCTCGACCTGGACCATCACTTCCTGGCCTTCGGTCAGGAGTTCGCGGATATTCATGCGGCCACCCTGGGGGTTGCCGCGGAAATAATCCCGGGAGACTTCCTTCAGCGGCAGGAAGCCGTGGCGCTGCGCGCCGTAGTCGACGAACGCCGCCTCGAGGCTCGGCTCGACGCGGGTGATCCGGCCCTTATAGACGTTGGATTTTTTCTGTTCCCGGGAGGGAATCTCGATCGACAAGTCGTAGAGTTTCTGACCGTCGACCAAGGCGACTCGCAATTCTTCTTCCTGAATTGCGTTGACGAGCATTCTTTTCATGTGCCCCAACTGATTGGATAGGGGCCGAGGAGCGCAGGAGACCAGGTGCCGGGACCGCAGCGCTCGAGGCGATGCAGGTCGGGACGCCGACGAGTGCAAGCACTGCAATCGGCAGTATCACGATCCCGATAGACCAGAACGCGTACGACAAACCCGGGGCCCCAATACTCGATGGACCGCTTTGAAGGGGCGCCGGCGCTCGTTGCGAGGCGTCGTCGCGTCCCTAAAAACTCTCGGCCGAACGATGGTCTGGATGTCCAGAACCAACTAAACTGCGGCTCCCCCGCGAAAGGGGGGCGCCACCGGAAACCACTGCCGTCGCGCGTCGTCCCGGATCGGGAGTCGCGCCCTGGCGAGGGTTCGGGGACATTACCACGGTCGATCCCTATGGTCAATATAATCAACGCCTTAGATTTCCCCGGATCGCCGCGATGACGAACGCCAGGTCAGGCCCGGCGGCGGCTCGGGAATCGCGCAGCACGGTCGCCACGCAGCGGATCGACGCCGCCGACGCGGGCCAGCGGATCGACAATTTCCTGCTGCGGCACTTCAAGTCCGTGCCGCGCAGCCGCGTGTACCGGCTGCTGCGCAAGGGCGAGGTGCGCGTGAACGGCAAGCGCATCGACGCCGATTACCGCCTCGAGGCCGGCGACACCGTGCGCCTGCCGCCGGTGCGCATCGAGCACGAGGCGGGGCCGGGGCGCCCCTCGGCCTCGCTCCAGGCGCTGATCGAACGGGCGGTGATCCACGAGGATCGGCACCTCCTGGTGATCGACAAGCCGAGCGGGGTCGCGGTGCACGGCGGCAGCGGGATGAGCTTCGGCGTGATCGAGACCTTGCGCGCGGCCCGGCCCGACGAGCCGCTCGAGCTCGTGCATCGGCTCGACCGGGATACCAGCGGGTGCCTCCTGGTCGCGCGCGATCGACCGACGCTGGTCGCGCTGCACGCGCTGATCCGCGACGGCGGCATGCACAAGACGTATCTCGCGCTGCTCGCCGGCTCCTGGCAGCTCGGCAAGAAGCGCATCGATGCGCCGCTCGCGACCGACGCGCGCGAGCGCGGCGAGCGTCACGTGCACGTCGCCGCCGCCGGCAAGGCCTCGGTGAGCCTGTTCAAGCCGGTGCAGTTCTTCGGATCGCTCGCGACCCTGATGGAGGTCGAGATCCCGACCGGCCGCACGCACCAGATCCGCGTGCACGCACGCCACGCCGGGCATCCGGTGCTCGGCGACGACAAGTACGGGGATCGCGAGCGCAATGCCGCGATGCGCGAGTTCGGGCTCGACCGGATCTTCCTGCACGCGCACTCGGTCGCGTTCGACTGGCCGGGCACCGGCGTGCCATTCCACGCGAGCGCGCCGCTCCCGCCGGACCTCGCCGCGGTGATCGATCAGCTGTCGCGGGTGCGCAGCGGCAAACGCCGCGGCCCCCGCGCTCAGGGCAAGCGCGCTCAGGGCAAGGGGTAGCCGCAGGCGCGCAGCGTCGCCGCGAGCCGGATCAACGGCAGGCCGACGAGCGCGGTCGGGTCGCGGTTGTCGATCGACTCGAACAGCGTGATCCCGAGGCCCTCGCACTTGAAGCCGCCGGCGCAGTCGAGCGGCGACTCGTGTGCGACGTAGCGCTCGATCTCGGTGCGCGCGAGCGCGCGGAACGCGACCACGGTGCGGTCCAGGAACTCGTGTGCGGCGGCGTCGCGCGCGCGCATCACCGCGACCGCGGTCAGGAACTCGACCCGGTGACCGGCGCAGTCGCCCAGCTGCTCGATGCAGCGCGCGGCGCTGCCGGGCTTGCCGAGGATGCGCTCGGCACCGGGCTCGCCGAGCACCGCGATCTGGTCCGACCCGATCACCCAGGCGTCGGGCGCCTCGGCGGCGACGCGCGCGGCCTTCGCGCGCGCGAGACGCGCGACCAGCGCGGACGGGGCTTCCCCGGGCTGCGCGGCCTCGTCGACCCCGGACGGGCGACACTCGAACGCCAGTCCGAAGCGCTCGAGGAGCTCGCGCCGGTAGCGCGACGTCGACGCGAGAATGAGTTTCGGTGGAGACTGGAAAAACAACGACTTGCGGCCTGCTTTTCTTTGACAGAGGGGTGGGGCGCCCCTATTATACGCGGCCCATGTCGAGTGGCTCGGACGAACCCGTCGATTGCGAGCGCCTGGCCTCGGAGCGCGCGACGCTCGAGCGCGAGTATCCGCTCGCCGGATTGCCGCGCGTGCGCGACGTGCTCGCCGACGCGACGGGCACGCTGCGGGCACGCGTCGCGTTCGCGCGCGACGGACAGGGGCGGGCGATCGCGACCGTCGCGATCGAGGCGAATCCGCGATGGCGCTGCCAGCGCTGCGGGCTGCCCGTCGAGCGGACGCTCGCCTCGCGCAGCGTGGTCGAGTTCGTCGCCGACGAGCGGACCGAGGTCCCGGACGGCGACCGCGAGCCGTTCGTGGCGCCGGGCGGACGAGTGCGGCTCGCCGATCTCGCGGAAGAGGAATTCTTGCTGGCGGCGCCGCTCGCGCCGTCCTGCGACGAGCCCGAGCGTTGCGCGCGGGCTCCGCGGCCCGCGCCGCAGAGCGTCGCGGCCGCGCCGGCGACACGGCGGCCGTTCGACGGATTGCGCGATTTATTGCAGAAAACCGATAGGACGTAAGCGACCATGGCAGTTCAAAAGAGCAGAAAGACCCCGTCGAAGCGCGGCATGCACCGTTCGCACTCGGCGCTCGGCCGGCCGACGATCTCGGTCGATGCGAAGAGCGGCGAGTCGCACCTGCGCCACCGGGTGAGCCGCGACGGCTTCTACCGCGGTCGCAAGGTGCTCGAGACGAAGGCCGACGCCGCCGCGGCCGACGACGAAGCGTAGCGCCGGGACGCGCCGCGGCGGCCAACCGGCCGCCGCGGCGCGGACCCCCGTGCGCATTGCCGCCCCGTGCGTTCGCCGCTGCACATTGCCGTCGACGTGATGAGCGGCGATCGCGGCCCCGCGACCTGCGTCCCGGCCGCGCTCGCCGTCGCTCGCGAGCACCCCGACGTCGAGTTCACCCTCGTCGGCCGCGCGGCCGACCGACCCGCCGACTGGCGCGAGCGCGCGCCGCCGAACACCGACTGGCTCGAGGCGAGCGAGGTCGTCGCGATGACCGAGCATCCGCGCGAGGCCTTGCGCCACAAGAAGGATTCCTCGATGCGTCGCGCGGTCGACCTCGTGAAGGCGGGGAGCGCGCACGCGTGCGTCAGTGCCGGCAACACCGGCGCGCTGATGGCGACCGCGCACTTCGTGCTGAAGATGATCCGCGGCGTCGAGCGTCCGGCGATCGCCTCGTGGATCCCCTCGCGCAGCGGCCACACCTTCATGCTCGACCTCGGCGCGAATGCGACCGCGACCCCGGCGCAGCTGTGCCAGTTCGCGGTGATGGGCAGCGTGCTCGCCGAGGATCGCTCGGCCGCGCCCGGCCCGCGCATCGGCCTGCTGAACATCGGTGAGGAGGACATCAAGGGCGACGAGACGGTGCAGAAGGCGCACGAGCTGCTGTCCGCCTCGGGGCTCAACTACGTCGGCTTCGTCGAGGGGCACGACGTCTTCGGCGACGACGTCGACGTCGTCGTGACCGACGGCTTCACCGGCAACGTCGCGTTGAAGACGATGGAAGGCACCGCGCGCTACATCGCGCAGGCGTTGCGCGAGGAGTTCACGCGCGGCACGGTGCGCAAGCTCGGGGCGCTGCTCGCGGCGCCCGCGCTCGGCGCGCTGCGCTCGCGGCTCGACCCGAGACGCTATAATGGCGCGAGCATGGTGGGGCTCAACGGCGTCGTGATCAAGAGTCACGGCAGCGCCGATGCGTTCTCGTTCCAGCGCGCGATCGAGGTGGCCGTCGTCGAGGCACGCAATGGTTTGCCCACGCGCATCGCGGCGAAGCTCGGCGCGCCACCGGTGACT
This sequence comes from Gammaproteobacteria bacterium, assembly GCA_028870355.1. GTDB lineage: Bacteria > Pseudomonadota > Gammaproteobacteria > Steroidobacterales > Steroidobacteraceae > Bog-1198. Next base: position 4,615 of record JAGWPU010000031.1, read on the forward strand.
TGAAGGATCCACGAGTATGTACTCACGCATCGCCGGTACCGGCAGTTACCTGCCGGAGAAAATCCTCACCAACGCCGACCTCGAGAAGCTGGTCGACACCAGCGACGAGTGGATCCGTACCCGCACCGGGATCTCCCGCCGGCACGTCGCGATGCCCGGCGAGACGACGACCGACCTCGCCGAGCACGCCGCGCGCCGGGCGCTCGAGGCCGCGGGCGTCGAACCCGGGGACGTCGACCTGATCTGCGTCGGCACGGCGACGCCGGATCTCGTGTTCCCGAACGTCGGCACCCTCCTGCAGCAACGCCTCGGGATCCACGGATGCCCGGCGTTCAGCGTCGAGGCGGCCTGCGCGGGCTTTCTGTACGTGCTCAGCGTCGCGGACAAGTTCGTGCGGCTCGGCGACGCGAAGTGCGCACTGGTGATCGGCGCCGACACGCTCACGCGGATCGTCGACTGGACCGACCGGTCGACCTGCGTGCTGTTCGCGGACGGCGCCGGCGCGGTGGTGCTGCAGCCGGCGAAAGAGCCCGGGATCATGAGCACCCACCTGCACGCGGATGGCAAGTACAAGGACCTCCTGCTGTATCCGGATGGCGTCTCGCGTGGCTTCGATCTGATGCGCGCGGGCAAGGCCGGCGTGCGGATGAAGGGCAACGAGGTCTACAAGGTGGCGGTGAACACGCTCGGTCACCTGGTCAACGAGACGCTCGCGGCGAACGGCGCGACCAAGGCCGACCTCGACTGGCTGATCCCGCACCAGGCGAACATCCGCATCATCGAGGCGATCGCGAAGCGGCTCGACATGCCGATGGAGAAGGTGATCGTGACGATCGGCGAGCACGGCAACACGTCGGCCGCCTCGGTGCCGCTCGCGCTCGACACCGGCGTGCGCGACGGACGGATCCAGCGCGGCCAGCTCCTGCTGCTCGAGGCGTTCGGCGGCGGCTTCACCTGGGGCTCGGCGCTGGTCCGCTACTGATCCGGCGCGCGGCGGGCAAAAAAAAACGCCGCGGCGCGAGCCGCGGCGTCTTCCTTCGATCGGTTGACCGAAGCGGACCGAAGTCTTACTTCGAGACCGACTTCTTGAACATCCGATTGAGCTTCTCGTTGATCTGCTCGATCGACGTCTGGTTCGCCTGAGCGGTGGAGAGCGCCTGGTTCGCGGTGCTCTGCGCCGCGTTCGCCGCGGACGCCGCGCTCGAGGCGGCCGAGTTCGCCGCGGCCGCGTCGCTCGACGCCTTCGCGGTGTCGCCCTGCAGCTTCGAGACCTGCGACTTCAGGTCGTCGATTTGCGACTGGATCGGCTTCAGATCGGTGCAGCCGGTGAACGCGAGCAAGCAGGCCGCGGCGGCGGAGACCTTGACTACCGTTGCGAGTTTCATAGCTTCTTCCCCTAGGGTTGTGGCATTGGTCTTGGTTAACGTGCACGTATCGTCACACGCGTGCCCATCGCGAGGACGGGTTCGCGTGCGCCGAATCATTGCAATTAAAGCGAATTTTCAATGGCAAATGCAACCGTAAATATACGGAGTGTCGGTATAACGCGACGTTTTTATGCGTGTTTTCGCCCTCTGCGTATTAAATCGACGTCACGATCGACACCGCCCATCGGACCCCGTCAGCTCTCCAAAAGTTCCATCACCGCGCGATGCCCCTGGTTGATCGCGCAGTCCGTGTAGGCCTCGCCCCCGGAGTCGGAGTTCGCGATCGCGATCCGCCCGAACTGCGCGCGCCCGACCACGTACGGCCGCTGCTCGATCGGCAGGTCCGGGTCGAACAGCGGGTTGTACTCCGGCGCGTAGCCGTGCGCGTGGCGGTTCACCGTGAGCGCGGTGATCTCGCGCGCCGGGTCGAAGCCGCCGCCGGCGAGCGCGCGCGCCATGATGCGACGGATCTCGCGCTCGAACGTCTCGAACGGGGTCACCAGCAGGTCGGCGCGGCCGACCCGGTTCTGGTCGAACTCGGACAGCCCCGGCTTGCACGGCGTGCGCGTCAGGTGCACCAGGATCGGCTCGTCGGGCTTGGTCGGCGCCCGGTACGCGCCGAGGTCGACCCGCGGGTTCAGGTAGAAGTACGAGAAGTAGCATCCCGGCGTGTACACGTAATAGGTCTTCAGCGCCTCGAACGCGCGCCAGTTGCGCAGCGCGACCGACGCGTAGACCAGCGGCGTCTTCACCAGCCGGTGCAGCGCGGCGCGCTGCACCGCGGGCAGGTCCGGCACCAGGTACGGGATCATCATGTTGTAGCACGCGAGCACGGTCGCGCGCGCGCGCGCCTTGAACGCCCGGCCGTGGCGCACGTAGGTGACCTCGACCTCGCGCGCGGTCTGCGGCTCGCCGAGGTTGCGCACGTGGATCACGGTGCTGTTCAGGCGGATCCGGACCGGCGAGTCGGCGCGGTCGAGCTTCGAGTAGTCCGCGCGCGCGATCACGAGGTCCTCGACGGTGGATCCCGGCAGCGCCTCGGGGATGAGGTTTCGAACCAGCGAGCGTGCGATCGTCGCGTTGCCGTCGGGGAAGTGCAGGAACGGCGAGCCGCCGGTGTCCTCGTACCCGGCCGGCGTCGGCCCCATCCGCTCGATCGAGCCCTTCGCGAGGTTCATCCCCTGGAAGCCGGGCAGGTGAAAGCCCCAGCAATCGAGCGCGGAGACCGCGTCGGTGCCGACGCCCCATTCGCCCTTGGTGCTCGCGTGGTAGTAGTGCAGCACCGCGGGCTCGGCGTGCACGTAGTCGCGCAGGAACGCCTCGTAGCTGATCCGCGAGAGCAGCTGCTTCTTCTCGTCCGAGGACAGGCCCGGCATGTAATCGACGTGGCCTTCCTGGATCTCGGCGATCTGCGCCTTCGCGCGCGCCGACAGCGGTGCCTCGGCGAGCACCTCGGCCCAGGGTCGCGAGCCGATGCCGACGCAGAGCCGGTCCGCGCCGAAGGTCTCGTGGTCGAAGAACGCCGCGCGCTCGAGACCGATGTGGTCGTAGAACTGGCGGTGCTGGGTCGACTTCTGCAGCGTCGGGACGTCGATCCCGAGGGTCTCGAGCAGGCCGTACGCGATGCGGCTGTACGGGCGCGGGCTGTCGATGTCCTCGGTGCCGCCGTTCATGAGTTCCATCCGGTCGCCGAAGTGGAACTCGTTGCGCTTCGCGTGGCCGCCGAAGTCGTCGTGGTTCTCGATGATCAGGATCCGGGCGTTCGGGCCGACGCTCGCGCGGTAGAAGTGGGCCGCCGCGAGGCCGCTGATCCCGCCGCCGACGACGATCAGGTCGTAGTCCTCGCCGGTGTCGGTCGCGTGGGTCCAGTGGCGGCCGTCGCGCAGCGCGTGCGCGACCTCGAACGAGCCGGGATGATCGCCGCGCAGGCCGGTGAGCGCCGGCGGGTAGTAGCCCGGCATGTCCTGGGAGGGCATCGCGAGGGTGCCCGGCGGATCGCCCGGGGCGGCTGCGAGGAGCGATCCGGAGGCGAGGGTGGTCGCGCCGATCGCGACGCCGTTCAGGAAGTCGCGGCGGGTGATCGGGCAGCCCATGCCGAGCGCCTTGTCGTTCGAGCGGTCGTCGTCGTCCTTGCCCATGGGGTCTCCTCGCGGGATGGATGGACGGCGACGTTAACGCGGCGCGGCGAGACTTGCCAGACGATCGTTCCTGTATATAATCCCAATACTGTTCGAATATCCAGGTGCCGTATGACCGACCTCACGCCCCGGCAAACCCAGATTCTGCGGCTCATCCAGGACAGCATCGCGGAGAGCGGGATGCCGCCGACGCGCGCCGAGATCGCCCGCGCGCTCGGCTTCAAGTCGCCGAACGCCGCGGAGGAGCACCTGCGCGCGCTCCAGCGCAAGGGCGTGATCGACCTGATCCCGGGCGCCTCGCGGGGCATCCAGCTGAAGGACGTGCTGCGCGAACAGATCGGCCTGCCGCTGATCGGCCGCGTCGCTGCCGGTCGGCCGATCCTCGCCGAGGAACACGTCGAGGGGCGCTATCAGATCGACCCGCAACTGTTCCAGCCGCAACCGCACTACCTGCTGAAGGTCCGCGGGATGAGCATGAAGGACGCGGGCATCCTCGACGGCGACCTGGTCGCGGTGCATCGCACGCCCGAGGTCCGCAATCGGCAGATCGTGGTCGCGCGGCTGGAGAACGAGGTCACGGTCAAGCGCTACCGGCAGGAAGGCCGGATCGTGTGGCTGATGCCGGAGAACGCCGAGTTCGAACCGATCCGCGTCGATCTGCAGCACCAGCCGATGATCATCGAAGGCGTCGTCGTCGGCGTTCTGCGTCGCGGTAAGACCTTGGATGCCGCGTGACCCCCGGTCGCTCGCCGAACTGCTCGCCGATGCGCGCGTCTGGAGGCTGAAGGACGCGACGGCGGCGACGTCCCGCCCGGCCTGGCCGACCGGCCGGGCGGCGCTCGATGCGCGACTGCCGGACGGCGGCTGGCCGACCGCAGCGCTCGTCGAAGTGCTGCTCGCCGGCCACGGTCTCGGCGAAGTGCAGTTGTTCCTGCCGGCGTTGCTCGCCGGCGGCGCGGAGCGCGAGGCCGGCGGCGGGCGCTGGCTGATCTGGATCGCACCGCCGTACGAGCCGTATGCGCCGGCGCTCGCCCAGCAAGGCCTCGATCTGCGGCGCTTCCTGGTCGTGCGTCCGGCATCGGGCGTCGAGGCGCTCTGGGCCGCCGAACAGGCGCTGCAGTCGGGTGCTTGCACGGCGGTCTTTCTCTGGCTGAAGGGCAGCGACCTGCGCTGGCTGCGCCGTCTGAAGCTCGCCGCCGAGGAGGGCGGTGCGCTCGGCGTGCTGTTCCGTCCCGAGCATCACCGCTTCGAGTCCTCGCCCGCGAACCTGCGGCTCGCGGTGAGCCGTGACGCGGCGGGGCTGCGGCTCGAGCTGCTGAAAGTGCGCGGCGGCCAGCCGGCGTCGATCGCGCTCGAGCCGTGACGATGAACGTCCGCGCGCGCGATTCCCGGACCGCGGACCTGTTCGCCGCGGAGCTCGCCGCGGCGAGCCCGCCCGCGCCTGCGTCCGCGCCGACACCGATCCCGATTCCGGCCGCGGCGCCACCGCCGCCCGCACCGCCCGCGGCGAGAGCGGCGCCACCGCGCCGGCCGTCGCTGTGGTACGCGGTGCTGTTCCCCGAACTGCTCGACGCGCCGGCGGCGCCGCAGCGGCTCGTGCACCTCGCGCGCCGCGCGCAGCGCTACACCTCGCTGGTGAGTCTCGAGCCGCCGGCGGCGCTGCTGCTCGAGATTCGCGGGAGCCTGCGGCTGTTCGGTGCGCCGGACGCGTTGCGGGCGCGGATCGATGCGGACTGGGCGCACGCCGGGCTGCGCGCGCGCAGCGCCGCCGCGCCGTCGCCGCTCGCGGCGCTGTGGCTCGCGCGCGCCGGGGCATCGATCACGGTCGAGGATCCGGCCGCGCTCGCGGGCCGCCTGGCGTCATTGCCGCTCGCGTGCACGGGCTGGGAGGCGCCGCGGCTCGAGCGGCTGCGCGCGATCGGCATCGTGCGCCTCGGGGAGCTGCTGCGCCTGCCGCGCGCCGGCCTCGCGCGACGCTTCGGCCCCGCGCTCCTCGCCGAGCTCGATGCGGCGCTCGCGCGGGTGGGTTCCCCGCGCCGGGCGTTCGTGCCGCCCGAGCGTTTCGCCGCGCGCCGCGACTTCGAGGTCGAGATCGAGGAGACCGCGCGGCTCGCGGCTGCGCTCGCGCCGCTGGTCGAGCGCTGCGCGCGGTTCCTGTGCGCGCGGCGCGCGGGCGTGCAGCGACTGCAGCTGCGCCTGTGGCATCGGACCGCGCCGGCGACCCGCGTGACGCTCGGTTTCGCCGGCGTGACCGGTGATCCGCGCCGCCTGCAGCGCGTGCTCGAGGAGCGCCTGTCGCAGCTCGTGCTCGTCGCCCCGGTGCGCGCGGCCGCGCTCGCGTCGGGCGCGCTCGAGAGCCTGCCCGGCGAGTCCGGCGATGCATTCGGCGGCGCGGCGACGAGCGCCGCGGCGCTGCCGCTGATCGAGCGGCTGCGCGCGCGGCTCGGCGAGCACGCGGTCTACGGCGTCGCGGCGATCGCCGAGCATCGTCCCGAGGTCGCTTCGCGCCGCGTGCGCGAGCCGGGTCTCGCCGATGCGCGGCCGCCGCTCGAGGCGATGGGCGTGCCGCGCCCGGTGCTGCTGCTGCCGACCCCGCGGCGGCTCGCGGCGAGCCCGGCGGCGGATGCACGACCTTGCGACTGGCGCCTCGAGCGCGGCCCCGAGCGCATCGAGAGCGGCTGGTGGGACGGCGCGGACGTCGCGCGGGATTATTACGTCGCCTGCGATCGGCGCGGCGCCCGCGGCTGGATCTTTCAGGAGCGGCGCGACCGCCACTGGTACCTGCACGGCCTGTTCGCCTGAGCGGCCGCGCGATGTACGCCGAGCTGCATGCGCTGAGCCACTATTCGTTCCTGCGCGGCGCGTCCTCGCCGGAAGAGCTCGTCGCGCAGGCGAAGCGCCTGGGCTACCGCGCGCTCGCGCTCACCGACGAGTGCTCGCTCGCCGGCGTCGTGCGCGCGCACCTCGCGGCGAAGGCGCACGCGCTCGCGCTCATCGTCGGCGCGGAGTTCGTCTGCGGCTGCGGCCTCAAGGTCATCGCGCTCGCGACCTCGCGCCGCGGCTACGCTGCCTTGAGCCGCCTGATCAGCCGCGCGCGCCGCGCGAGCCCGAAGGGCCGGTATGCGCTCGCACGCGAGGATCTCGCGGACGCGCTCGCCGATTGTCTGATCCTCTGGCTGCCGCCGGCCGGCGCCGCCGCGGCGCGCGGCCGCGACGAGGGGGTGTGGCTGCGCGAGCGCTTCGACGGGCGGTTGTGGCTCGGGATCGAGCTGCTCGCGACCGGCGCCGATGCGCGCCGGCTCGCCGAACTCGAGACCCTCGGCGCCGCGCTCGGCGTGCCCTGCGTCGCCGCCGGCGACGTGCACATGCATCGTCGCGGCCGCCGCGCGCTGCAGGACGTGCTGACCGCGATCCGCCTGAACACGCCGCTCGCGCGCGCCGGCTTCGCGCTGTACCCGAACGGCGAACGGCACCTGCGCGCGCTGCGCACCCTGCGCGAGCGGTATCCCGCGCACCTGCTCGCAGCGACGCTCGGGATCGCGGAGCGCTGCCGGTTCGATCTCGCGGAGCTGCGCTACGAGTACCCGCAGGAGATCGTGCCCGCGGGCGCGACGCCGACGAGCCACCTGCGCGCGCTCGTCGAGCGCGGCGCCGGGCGCCGCTGGCCGGACGGCGTGCCGGCGCCGGTGCGCGCGATGCTCGAGCACGAGCTCCGGCTGATCGCCGAGCTGCGCTACGAACCGTTCTTCCTCACGGTGCACGACGTCGTCGAGTTCGCGCGCTCGCGCGGGATCCTGTGCCAGGGCCGCGGCTCCGCCGCGAACTCCGCGGTGTGCTACTGCCTCGGGATCACCGAGGTCGATCCGGCGCGAATGTCGATGCTGTTCGAGCGCTTCATCTCGAAGGAGCGCGACGAGCCGCCGGACATCGACGTCGACTTCGAGCACGAGCGGCGCGAGGAGGTGATCCAGTACCTGTATCGCAAGTACGGCCGCGAGCGCGCGGCGCTCGCGGCGACCGTGATCCGCTATCGCCCGCGCAGCGCGCTGCGCGACGTCGGCAAGGCGCTCGGGATGGATCCGGCGCCGCTCGATCGGCTCGCGAAGAGCCTGCAGTGGTGGGACGGCCGGCAGATCGACCCGGAGCGGCTGCGCGCCGCGGGCTTCGATCCCGAGGCGAGCGCGACCCGGCGCCTCGCGACGCTGGTCGGCGAGATCCTCGGGGTGCCGCGGCACCTGTCGCAGCACGTCGGCGGCTTCGTGATCGCGCGCGACCGGCTCGACGAGCTCGTGCCGATCGAGAACGCGGCGATGCCGGAACGGACCGTGATCCAGTGGGACAAGGACGACATCGACGCGCTCGGCCTGATCAAGGTCGACGTGCTCGCGCTCGGGATGCTCGCCGCGATCCGCCGCACGTTCGACCTGGTGAACGCGTTCGACGGCGCTGCGCGCCCCGGCGGCCCGCTCGCGCTCGCGACGCTGCCGGCCGAGGACCGGGAGGTCTATGCGATGATCGGTCGCGCCGACACCGTCGGCGTGTTCCAGATCGAGTCGCGCGCGCAGATGGCGATGCTGCCGCGCCTGCGCCCGTGCAACTTCTACGACCTCGTGGTCGAGGTCGCGATCGTGCGGCCCGGGCCGATCCAGGGCGAGATGGTGCACCCGTACCTGCGCCGCCGGAACGGCGAGGAGCCGGTCACTTACCCGAGCCCCGCGGTCGAGACGGTGCTCCGCCGCACGCTCGGCGTGCCGATCTTCCAGGAACAGGTGATGCAGCTCGCGATCGTCGCGGCCGGCTTCACGCCGGGCGAGGCGGATCAGCTGCGCCGGGCGATGGCCGCGTGGCGGCGCAAGGGCGGACTCGAGCCGTTCGAGCGCCGCCTGATCGACGGGATGCGCGCGCGCGGCTACCCGGAAGGCTTCGCGCGACAGGTCTTCAACCAGATCCTCGGCTTCGGCGAGTACGGCTTCCCGGAGTCGCACGCGGCGAGTTTCGCGCTGCTGGTCTACGCGTCGGCATGGCTGAAGCGTTACCACCCGGCCGCGTTCTGCGCGGCGCTGCTGAACAGCCAGCCGATGGGCTTCTACGCGCCCGCGCAGCTCGTGCGCGATGCGCGCGCGCACGGCGTCGAGGTCCGTGCGGTCGACGTCGCCGCGAGCGACTGGGAGGCGACGCTCGAGCGGCGCGCGGACGGGCGCGCGGCGCTGCGCCTCGGCCTCGGGCTCGTGAAGGGTCTGAGCCGCGACGGCGCCGCCCGGCTCCTCGCCGCGCGCGCCGAGCGCGCGTTCGCCGGCGTCGCGGACCTTGCCGCGCGTGCAGCGCTCGACCGGCGCGACCTCGCCGCCCTC
>JAGWPU010000032.1 GCA_028870355.1 Gammaproteobacteria bacterium
CGTCGCGAGTGCCGAGTGCGTCGCCGACGGCGCACCGTGCGCCGCGTGCCGCGGTACCTCGCGCCGCGGCACGGCCCCACGGGGTCGCGCGGCGCGTACCGGCGACCGGCGCCTACGGGGTGCAACTCGGCGCATTCCGGTCGGGCACGCACGCCGCAATGCGTCACTGGGAGGTGCTCGTCGCACACGACGCGCGCCTCCTGCGAGGTTTGCATCCCCGGGTGAGCGCCTTGCGCACGAAGGCGGGGCGTCTGTATCGGCTTCAGGTCCGGGGGCTCACCGACACTCGCGCTGCGCTGATCTGCCGGCACCTGCGCGCACGCGCCGAGCCCTGCATCGTGCTCCGCCCGCACGGCCATTGAGGTCCAGTCGTGACAAGAATTGTCACGAGCCGGCATCCGGCGGTTCCGCATAACTTATTGAAAGAAATATAATTTCTCTGTGGCACGCGGATTGCATCGATCGCATCGTCGAGCTTTCGCGCGACCGTGACCGAGACCCGCTCGGCGCGCGCGAACTCACGGTGTCAGGGCGGTTTCGCGAACGTCAACGGAGGTCGAGCGACGGCAGTCAGTGCAGATCGTTGTCACGTTAGGGTTGATCGATACGCGGCGCCGCGAGCCCGCATCCCCCCTTTGACGGGTTCGCGGCGTCGGCCCTTCAGCGGCGGCCGCAATCGAGGACGAACGCGTATTCCAGCGCGGTATCGCGATAGTGCTCGAAGCGGCCGGCCTTGCCGCCATGTCCCGCGTCCATTTCGACGTGCAGCAACAATGGCTTGCGATCGGTCTTCGTCGCGCGCAGTTTGGCGACCCATTTGACCGGCTCGTAGTACTGCACCTGGCTGTCCCACAAGCCGGTGGTGACCAGCATCGCGGGATACGCTTGCGCACGGACGTTGTCGTACGGCGAATACGACAGCAGGTACTCGTAATCCTCGCGAACGGTCGGATTGCCCCATTCGTCGTACTCGTTCGTGGTGAGCGGAATGCTCTCGTCGAGCATCGTCGTGACCACGTCGACGAAGGGCACCTGGGCGACGATCGCGCGGTACAGCGCCGGCGCCATGTTCGCGACCGCCGCGACCAGCAGGCCGCCGGCACTGCCACCCATCGCGATCACGCGGTCCGGGGACGCAATGCCTCGGGCGAGGAGCGCGCGGGTGACGTCGATGAAGTCGGTGAACGAATTGCGCTTGTGGCGCAAGCGCCCGTCGTCGTACCAGGCGCGGCCCATTTCCTGGCCGCCGCGGACGTGGGCGATCGCGTGCACGAAGCCGCGATCGAGCAGGCTCAAGCGCGAGATCGAGAAGGCCGGATCGACGCACAATCCGTACGCGCCGTAGGCGTACAGGAGCAGGGGCGCGGTGCCATCGAGCGGCGTGTCCCGGTGACGCACCGTGGTCACCGGGATCTCGGTGCCGTCCGCCGCGGCGACGAACTGGAGCTCGGCGCGGTAGCGCGCCGGGTCGAAGTCGCCGATCACGTCGTCCCGCTTGAGCAGGGTGCGCGCCCCCCGGCGCAGATCGAGATCGTAGGTCGTCCGCGGCGTCGTCGGCGAGGTGTAGGTGTAGCGCAGCACGTCGGTGTCGACGGCCGGATTGTCGCCGAAGTCCATCGTGAACGCGGTTTCCTCCGCGGCGACGAGGAACGGCTCGTGGGGCGTCGTGCCGGCATCGGGCGGCGCGAGCGGGACGATCTCGATCCGCCGCAGCGCGCCGATCCGCAGCGAGACGGCGAGGAAGCGCGCGAACGGTTCGAAGTCGTGGACGAAAGCCGCTGCGCGGTGCGGCACGAGCTCGCGCCAGGTCGTCCGGTCCCCGGGAGTCTCGACCGGCGCCCGCAGCACGCGGAAATTCGGTGCGTTCCAGTTGCTGCGGACCAGGAAGCCGTCGTCGGCGTGCTCGAGCTGGTATTCGTGGTCGCGCTCGTGCGGCAGGAATACGCGGAATTCTAGCGCCGGGTCGTCGGCGCGTGCATAGCGCCACTCCGAGGCGACCGTGCTCTCCATGTGGATGAACAGGAAGCGCTCCGACTTGGATTTCGACACGCCGGTGTAGAAGCTGCGGTCCGTCTGCTCGAAGACCAGTGCGTCCTCGCGCGGGTCGGTGCCGACGACGTGCTTGCGAACGTACACCCCGAGCAGGGTCTCGGGGTCCTTCGCGACGTAGAGCAGCGTGCGGCCGTCGCTCGCCCAGGCGAGATCGGCTTCCACGTCCTCGATCACGGTCGTCAGCGTCACGCCGGTCTCGAGATCCCGCAGCCGCAGCCGGTACTGGCGCCGTCCGACGGTGTCTTCGCAATAGGCGAGCATCCGGCCGTCCGGGGAGACCTCGGCCGAGCCGATCTGGAAATAATCGTGCCCCTGGGCGAGCGCGTTCGCGTCGAGCATCGTCTCCTCCGCCGCGTCCAGCGAGCCGCGACGGCGCAGGAACAGCGGATGTTCCGTGTCTGGCTCGAATCGCTCGTAGTACCAGTACCCCTGTTTGAAGTACGGCACGCTCACGTCGCTGCGCGGCAGCCGCGCGACGATCTCCTCGAACAGGCGCGCCTCGAGGCCGGCGATCGGCGCCATCATCGCCCGACGGTACGCGTTCTCGGCCTGCAGGTAGGCGAGGACCTCGGGATCCTGGCGGTCGTCGTCGCGCAGCCAGTAGTAGGGGTCGGATCGCTCGCCGAACGGGGACGGGATTCGCCGCGGCCTGACCGCGGCGACCGGCGCCGGAATCGGCGAGTCGCCGGGATCGGTCACGATTTCTCTCGCATGGGGTCGGGAGTATAGTCGGATCCACGGAGCACGCCGCCGCTGCGGCTGTCGCCGGTTCGTCGGATCGGGCGCGGAGGGACAACGCGATGCTTACCGTCGGCCAACTGCTCGCACTCAAGGGACGTCAGCTCTATTCGGTCGGGCCGCAGGACTCGGTGCTGCGGGCGATCGAGGTCATGGCGACGCAACACGTGGGCGCGCTCCTGGTGATGGAGCGCGGCAGCCTGCTCGGCGTGATCTCCGAGCGGGACTACGCCCGCAAGGTGATCCTGCAGCACCGGTCCTCGCACGACACCCCGGTCACGGCGATCATGAGTTCGCCGGTGATCACGGTCGGGCTCGGCGATACCGTGAAGCGGTGCATGGAGCTGTGCACGAACGAGCGCATCCGTCACCTGCCGGTCGTCGACGGCGGCGCGGTCGTCGGGATGCTGTCGATCGGCGACCTCGTCAAGGCGCTGCTGCAGGAGCAGAGCGAGCACATCGAACAACTCGAGCGCTACATCGCCGGTTGACCGCGCTCGTCGCGCTAGTATCATGCGGGCTATATCCAGGCATGCGCTGCGCGAAGCGCCCGTGCCGGCGCGGTCGTGCGATCGATCGAGCGCCTCGAACCGATTTAACGGGTTGTTTCTGAAAGGCTTTGCGGCCGACGCCGCACGGCACGGGACGGTATGGGCAGCGCCATGGTCGATCGCGAACAATCTGTCGAGGACGCCGCGGCGCTCCACGATCCCCGCTCGACCGACTGGGGCCTCTACCGGCCGTCCGACGAGAAGGACTCCTGTGGCTTCGGGCTGATCGCGAGCCTCGACGACCGTCCGAGCCACGGGATCGTCCAGTCCGCGATCCGCTCACTCAACCGCCTGACCCATCGCGGTGCCGTCGCGACCGACGGCAAGACCGGGGACGGCTGCGGCGTGTTGATGAAAATGCCCGTCGCGTTCCTGCGCGCGGTCGCCGCCGAGACCGGGATCTCGCTCACCCCCTCGTTCGCCGCAGGTCTCGTGTTCCAGAACCGGGATCCGGCCATCGCCGAGCGCTCGCGGCGGGTCCTGGTCGAGGCGCTGGAGGCGCAGAAGTGCGAGGTCGCGGGCATTCGCGAGGTGCCGACCGATCCGAGCGCCTGCGGCGCCGAAGCGCTGAAGAGCCTGCCGCGGATCGCCCAGGTGTTCGTGAACTTCCGCGGCGACATCGACGAGGCGACGTTCAATCGCAAGCTCTTCATCGCGCGCCGCCGTGCCGAGAAGCGCCTCGAGGGCGTCGACCCGGCCTTCTACGTGCCCTCGTTGTCGGCCAGCACCATCGTCTACAAGGGCATGGTGATGCCGCAGTTCCTCGCGCAGTTCTATCCGGATCTGCAGGATCCGCGGATGGAAACCTCGATCGCGGTGTTCCACCAGCGCTTTTCGACGAACACGCTGCCGCAGTGGCGGCTCGCTCATCCGTACCGGTACCTCGCCCACAACGGCGAGATCAACACGATCCAGGGGAACCGTCGCTGGGCGGTCGCGCGCGGCCCGCTGTTCCGCTCGCCGCTCCTGCCGGATCTCGCCGACATCCTGCCGGTCGTCTCCCTGTCGGGTTCCGATTCCCAATCGCTCGACAACATGCTCGAGTTGCTGCTCGCGGGCGGTCTCGACCCGATGCATGCGATGCGGATCCTGATCCCGCCCGCGTGGCAATCGGTCGACGTGATCGACCCGGACCTGAAGGCGTTCTACGAGTACTACGCGACCCACATGGAACCGTGGGACGGCCCCGCGGGCATCGTGCTCACGGACGGCCGGTACGCCTGCTGCACGCTCGATCGCAACGGCCTGCGGCCGGCGCGGTGGGTGATCACGAAGGATCGGCACATCACGATCGCCTCCGAGGCGGGGGTCTCGGATCCTGCGCCGGGGGACGTCGTCAAGAAGGGCAAGCTCGGCCCCGGCGAGATGATCGCGCTCGACCTGCAGACCGGCGAACTGATGGACACGCGGCGGATCGACGATTTGCTGAAGAGCCGTCATCCGTACAAGACCTGGCTCAAAAAGGGCGTTCGCTACCTGGAGACGGACCTGATCGACCCGCGGCTCGCCGCGGAGCCGTTCGATCGCGACACGCTCGCGACGTATCACAAGATGTTCAATGTCTCGGTCGAGGAGCGCGACGAGATCATCCGGGTGCTCGCGGAGGACGAGAGCGAGGCGGTCGGCTCGATGGGCGATGACACCCCGATGCCGGTCCTGTCGCGCAAGGTGCGCTCGCTGTTCGATTACTTCCGGCAGCAGTTCGCGCAAGTCACCAATCCGCCGATCGACTCCCTGCGCGAGAACATCGTGATGTCGCTGCAGACGCAGATCGGCCCGGAGTGCAACGTTTTCGTGCCCCTGCCGCAGCACGCCGAGCAGATCGTGCTGAGCTCGCCGATTCTCTCGCAGCGCAAGCTCCGGCAGATCGTCGCGCTCGCCGGCAGCGGCGTCCCGCACGAGTTCATCGACCTGCAATACGACGAGACCGTCGACCTGAAGACCGCGATCGTCGCGGTCTGCGACCAGGCCGAGAACGCGGTGCGCAACGGCAAGCTCGTGCTGTTGCTGTCGGACCGGTACCTGGTCCGCGGCAAGCTTCCGATCCACGCGCTGCTCGCGACCGGCGCGGTGCACAACCGGCTCGTCGAGACCGGGCTGCGATGCAAGTGCAACCTGCTGGTCGAGACCGGCGTCGCGCGCGACGCGCACCATTTCGCGTGCCTGATCGGCTACGGCGCGACCGCGGTCTACCCGTATCTCGCGTACCAGACGCTGTTCGACCTCCTGCAGAAGGGTGCGCTCGACATCGAGGAAGAGGAGCGCCGCCAGGAAATCGGCCGCAGCTACCGGCGCGGGATCCGCAAGGGTCTGTACAAGATCATGTCGAAAATGGGCATTTCGACGATCGCGAGCTACCGCAGCGCCCAGCTGTTCGAGATCGTCGGGCTCGCCGACGAGGTCGTCGACCTGTGCTTCCAGGGTTCCGACAGCCGGATCCAGGGCGCGGATTTCGCCGACCTCGAGCGCGACGCGAAGTGGCTCGCGAAGAACGCCTGGGACGCGAATCAGCCGGTCCTCCCTGGCGGCCTGCTGAAGTACATGCACGGCGGCGAGTACCACACCTACAACCCCGACGTGATCGGCGCGCTGCAGGCCGCGGTCGTCACCGGCGACTACGGCCGGTATCGGCAATTCGCGGCGCTGGTCAACGAGCGCCCGGTGTCGTGCATCCGGGACCTGCTCGCGCTGAAGAGTCCGGCGGCGCCGATCCCGATCGACGAAGTCGAACCCGTCGACGCGGTCCTGAGGCGCTTCGACAGCGCGGGCATGTCGCTCGGCGCGCTGTCGCCGGAGGCGCACGAGGCGCTCGCGATCGCGATGAACCGGATCGGCGCGCGCTCGAATTCCGGCGAAGGCGGCGAGGACCCCGGCCGGTACCACACCGAGAGGAATTCGAAGATCAAGCAGGTCGCTTCGGGGCGCTTCGGCGTGACGCCGGAGTACCTGATCAGCGCCGAGGTGCTGCAGATCAAGATCGCGCAAGGCGCGAAGCCGGGCGAAGGCGGGCAGCTGCCGGGGCACAAGGTCAACGAGATGATCGCGCGACTGCGCTTCGCGCGACCCGGGGTCGGCTTGATCTCGCCGCCGCCGCATCACGACATCTACTCGATCGAGGATCTCGCGCAGCTGATCTTCGACCTGAAGCAGGTCAACCCGCAGGCGCTGGTCTCGGTGAAGCTGGTCGCGGAGCCCGGGGTCGGTACCGTCGCCGCGGGGGTCGCGAAGGCCTATGCCGACCTGATCACGATCAGCGGATACGACGGCGGGACCGGCGCGAGTCCGCTGTCCTCGATCAAGTACGCCGGCACGCCCTGGGAGCTCGGGCTCGCCGAGACGCACCAGACCCTGCGGGTCAACGAGCTGCGCCAGCGCGTCCGCGTCCAGGTCGACGGCGGCCTGAAGACGGGGCTCGACGTGATCAAGGCGGCACTGCTCGGCGCCGAGAGCTTCGGCTTCGGTACCGCGCCGATGGTCGCGCTCGGCTGCAAGTATCTGCGGATCTGCCACTTGAACAACTGTGCGACCGGGGTCGCGACCCAGCACGCGGTCCTGCGCGCGAAGCACTTCATCGGGCTGCCGGAGATGGTGATCAACTATTTCCGTTTCGTCGCCGAGGAGTGCCGCGAGATCATGGCCTCGCTCGGCATCCGCAGCCTCGCCGAGCTGATCGGACGAACCGATCTGCTCGAGATCGCGCCTGGCGAGACCCCGAAGCAGCGCAAGCTCGACCTGCGCCCGATCCTCGCGAACGCCGATCTCGTGTCCAGCGCTCCCCAATATTGTGTGGAGGCGCGCAATCCGCCCTACGACAAGGGCGCGTTCGGCGAGCGGATGCTCGCGGACATGCGCGCGGCGATCGCGTCGAAGTCCGGCGGTGTGTTCTCCTACGCGGTCAGCAATTACGATCGCTCGATCGGCGCGCGGGTCTCCGGCGAGATCGCCCGCCGCTGGGGCAACGTCGGGATGGCGGATGCGCCGATCGTCGTGAACCTCGCCGGCTCGGCCGGCCAGAGTTTCGGCGTGTGGAACGCGGGCGGACTGCACCTGTGCCTCGAAGGCGAGGCGAACGATTACGTCGGCAAGGGGATGGCCGCGGGCAAGATCGTGCTCAAGCCGCCGGCCGCGTCCGGCTTCGTCGCGCGCGAGACCGTGATCATGGGCAATACCTGTCTGTACGGTGCGACCGGCGGCGAGCTGTTCGCCGCCGGCGTCGCCGGCGAGCGGTTCGCGGTCCGCAACTCCGGCGCGATCGCGGTCGTCGAGGGCGCGGGCGATCACTGCTGCGAATACATGACGGGCGGCGTCGTGTGCGTGCTCGGGAGGACCGGCGTCAATTTCGGCGCGGGCTTCACCGGCGGCTTTGCCTACGTGCTCGATCTGGAGCGGGACTTCGTCGATCGCTACAACCACGAGCTCATCGACATCCATCGCGTCTCGCCGGAAGGCATGGGCCCGCACGTGCAACACCTGCATGGACTGATCGAGCAGCACGTCGCCGAGACCGGCAGCATCTGGGGCGAGCAGTTGCTCGCGGACTTCCGCAGCTACGTCGGCCGTTTCTGGGTCGTGAAGCCGAAGGCCGCCGCGATCGGTTCGCTGCTCGAGAACCTGCGCCGCGCGGCTTGACGCGGGCCTCACCGACGGAACGCTTCGATGGCCGACAAGAACCTGCAATTCCTCGACGTACCGCGCCGCGATCCGGACAAAATCCCGGTCGAGGAGCGCGTGCGGGAATTCCGCGAGATCTATACGCCGTATCCGGCGGACGAGGCCGCGCAACAGGCGGGCCGCTGTCTCGCGTGCGGCAACCCGTTCTGCGAGTGGAAGTGCCCGGTGCACAACTACATCCCGAACTGGCTCGCGCTGATCGCCGACGGCAAGCTCTTCGAGGCCGCGGAACTGTCGCATCAGACCAATTCGCTGCCCGAGATGTGCGGCCGCATCTGTCCGCAGGACCGCCTGTGCGAAGGCGCGTGCACGCTGAACGACGGTCTCGGTGCGGTATCGATCGGCGCGATCGAGCGATACATCACCGACGAAGCCTTGAAGCGCGGCTGGAAGCCCGACCTGTCGCGCGTGAAGCCGACCGGCAAGCGCGTCGCCGTGGTCGGCGCGGGACCCGCCGGACTCGCCTGCGCCGACGTGCTCGTGCGCAGCGGCGTTCGCCCGGTCGTGTTCGACCGCCATCCGCGCATCGGCGGGCTGCTCACGTTCGGGATCCCGCCGTTCAAGCTCGAGAAGGACGTCGTCGAGAAGCGCCGCGAGATCATGGAGGGCATGGGCGTCGAATTCCGCCTGGGCGTCGAGATCGGGCGCGAGCTCGGGTTCGACGCCCTGCTCGGGGAGTTCGACGCGGTGTTCCTCGGGATGGGCACGTACGGCGCGGTCAAGGGCGGCTTCGCGGGCGAGGATCTCCCGGGTGTCTACGAAGCCCTGCCCTACCTCGTGTCGAGCGTGCGTCGCGAACTCGGCCTCGCGGGGGCCGACGAGGTGATCGATCTGCGCGACCAGCAGGTCGTCGTGCTCGGCGGGGGCGATACGGGGATGGACTGCAACCGCACGGCGATCCGCCAGGGGGCCGCGAGCGTGACCTGCACCTATCGGCGCGACGAGGCGAACATGCCGGGATCGCGACGCGACTACAAGAACAGCAAGGAGGAAGGCGTCACGTTCCTCTTCAACCGCCAGCCGATCGAGATCGTCGGCACCGATCGGGTGCAGGGCGTGAAGCTCGTCGAAACGCGGCTGGGTCCGCCCGACCGTCGCGGGCGCCGCACCCCCGAAGCCGTGCCGGGGACGGAGCAGACGATCCCGGCGGATGCGGTCGTGATCGCATTCGGTTTCCAGCCGAACCCGCCCGAGTGGTTCCCGGAGCACGAGATCGCGCTGCATCCGAACGGACGCGTGCGCGTCGCGACGCTCGGCGGACCGCGCTTTCAGACGACGAACCCGAAGGTGTTCGCGGGCGGCGACATGGTGCGCGGATCGGATCTGGTGGTCACCGCCGTATTCGAGGGCCGCGAGGCGGCGGCCGGCATCCTGGAGTATCTGGGCGTACGCTCGGCCGACGCGTAAAGTGGCTGCGACGGAGGCTGCGACGGAGGCTGCGATGACGATCTACACCTCGGATCTCGATAGCCCGATCGGACGCCTGCGCCTCTACGGCGACCGCAGGGCGCTGCTCGCGGTGCTGTTCGATGCCGAAGCGGCGCCGGCGTTCGTGGCCGATGAGGGTCCCGCGATCGAGGATGCGCGCGCCGGCGTGTTGCCCGGGGCGATCCGGCAGCTGCGCGAGTACTTCGACGGCACCCGACGCGAGTTCGACCTGCCACTCGCGCCGCGCGGCACGCCGTTCCAGCAGACGGTCTGGCGCGCGCTGCGACGCATCCCCTACGGACGGACGCTGGCGTACGGCGAGCTCGCACGCCGGATCGGCAAGCCCGGCGCGGCCCGCGCGGTGGGCATGGCGAACCACCACAATCCCCTGTCGATCGTCGTGCCGTGCCATCGAGTGATCGGTGCCGACGGCGGACTGACCGGTTACGGTGGCGGGCTCGATCGCAAGCGCTGGCTGCTCGCGCTCGAGCACGGTACCGCGATACCGGCGCCGCGCCGATCGATGTCACGATAGCGTCACACGCCCGTAAGAATCGTCCGCTTGAATCGGTCGGGTGACCCTTGCGCCCGAGACCGCCAGCCGCGTGTTGATCGTCGACGCCGACGGCGCCGCCGCCGATGCGCTGCGCACGGCGCTCCTGGGCGCCGGCTACGCGACCGACGTCGTCGGCGACCTCTGCGATGCGGTCGGTGTGGTGCGCGACCGGCCGCCCGCGCTCATCGTCGTCGACTGGAATGCGCCAGGTTCCTCGGCGCTCGACAAGCTCCTGCGCCTGCGCGAAGCACGCGCGCGCGCCCCGATCCCGATCGTGATCGCCTCGGCGCTGCGCGCCGAGGCCGATATCGTCGCCGGGCTCGAACTCGGCGCGGACGACTACCTCGTGAAGCCGTTCTCGATGCGTGAAGCGGTCGCGCGGGTGAGCGCGGTGCTGCGCGGCCGGCGTCGCGCGGTGCCGGCTGCCGACCGCGGTGGCGGAGAGCTCGAGATCGATCGGGCGGCGCGCCGGATCGTCGTGCGCGGCAGGCCGCTGCGTTTGCGCGGAGCCGAATACCGGCTGCTCGAGGTGCTGTTGCGGCAGTCGGGCCGCGCGCTGAGCCGCCGGGAGATGCGGGTACAGGCCTGGGGCGAGCGGCGTGCGGTCGACGACCGCACGGTCGACGTGAACGTGCAGCGCCTGCGCCGCACCCTCGACGCCGCGGGGTGCCAGAGCGAGATCCAGACCGTGCGTGGCTTCGGCTACCGTCTGGTGGAGGCCGGGCGCGCGCAGTGAGCGCGCTGCGCCCGGGGTGCGCGCCCCGGGCCCGGCTGTCAAGAAAACGTCTCGGTCGCTTCACCGGTTCGTCACGGCGCTCCTCGATCCTCGGCGAGGGATCCGATCGCGAGGAGGGTGAAATCGATGCCCGACCAAGACCGCGCCGCACCGATGCGGGTGCGCTCCGTGTTCATCTCCGACGTGCACCTGGGGTTCAAGGGATGCAGCGCCGAAGCATTGCTCGAATTCCTGCACGCGATCGAAATGGAGTACCTGTTCCTGGTCGGTGACAT
Source organism: Gammaproteobacteria bacterium (assembly GCA_028870355.1). Taxonomy (GTDB): domain Bacteria; phylum Pseudomonadota; class Gammaproteobacteria; order Steroidobacterales; family Steroidobacteraceae; genus Bog-1198. Next base: position 11,008 of record JAGWPU010000032.1, read on the forward strand.
CATCGACGTGTGGAACATGCGCAAGTCGATGTTCTGGCCGCAGTCGCACAACAACGTCGTGCGAACCGTGCTCGGCAAGGCGAAGCGCGGTACCAAGGTGATCTACATCCCCGGAAATCACGACGACGTGTTCCGCGACTTCGACGGCGCGGTGTTCGGCAACCTGGAGATTCACCGCGAGTACGTCCACGTCGGCGTCGACGGCAGGCGCATCCTGCTGCTGCATGGCGACGAATTCGACAGCGTCGTGAAATGCAGCCCCTGGCTCGCGAAGCTCGGAAGCGACCTCTACGACCTCCTGCTCGCGATCAACCCGACCGTGAACCGGATTCGACGCCAGTTCGGTCTGCCGCACTGGTCGCTGGCTGCCTATCTGAAGCACAAGGCCAAGCGCGCGGTCGAGTACATCGGCAGCTTCGAGGAGGCCGTCGCTCTCGCCGCCCGCAAGCGCGGCGTCGACACCGTGGTTTGCGGTCACATTCATCACGCCGAGATTCGCGAGATCGCCGGGACGACGTATTGCAACGACGGTGACTGGGTCGAAAGCTGTACCTCGCTCATCGAGGACATGAACGGCGCGCTGCGGCTCGTCGACTGGCCGTCGCTGCGCGAGCAGCGACGGGCGACCGCGGTCGCGATCCCGGTCGGCGAAGCCGCCTGAGTCCCGCGAAAGGACGACTGATCGGGGTCAGAAGGCGGAGATCCCGGTGAGCTCCCGGCCAATGCTCAGCTGATGGATCGATTCGGTGCCCTCGTAGGTCACCACGCTCTCGAGGTTCAGCATGTGGCGGATCGGCGCGTATTCGACGCTGATGCCGGCGCCACCGAGCATGTCCCGGCAGTCGCGCGCGATGTCGAGCGCCGCGCGGACGTTGTTCCACTTCGCGAGCGAGACCTGCGCCGGCGTCATCGCGCCGCGGTCCTTCAAGCGTCCGAGCTGCAGCACGAGCAATTGCGCGGTGGTGATCTTGCGTGCCATTTCCGCGAGCCGGACCTGGATCAGCTGGTTCGCGGCGAGCGGCCGGCCGAACATCACCCGCGTCTTGGTGTAGTCGAGGAGCTGCGCGAGGCAGGCCTGAGCCGCGCCGATCACGCCCCACGCGATCCCGTAGCGCGCCTGCGTGAGGCACGACAGCGGCGCCTTCAGCCCGACCGCACCGGGCAGGCGGTTCGCCTCCGGCACGACGACGTCGTCGAAGAACAGCGCGCCGGTCGCGGAGGCGCGCAGACTGAACTTGTCGTGGATCTCCGACGCGGAGAAGCCGCGCGTGCCCTTCTCGATCAGGAAGCCGCGGACCCCGTCCTCGGTCATCGCCCAGGCGATGCACAGGTCGGCGATCGGCGCATTCGTGATCCACATCTTCGACCCGTTGATCACCCAGTCGCCGCCTCGCCGCTTCGCGTGGGTCTTCATGTTCGCCGGATCCGAGCCGCCATGCGCCTCGGTCAACCCGAAGCAGCCGATCGTCTCACCGCGAGCCATCGACGGCAGGAACCGCTCCTTGTGCGCCTCGGAGCCGTAGCTGTAGATCGGGTACATGCACAGACTCGACTGCACCGACACGAAGCTGCGCAGCGCCGAATCCCCGCGCTCGAGTTCCTGGCAGATCAGGCCCGAGGAGACCGCGTTCATGCCGGCGCAGCCGTAGCCCTCGAGCGAGCTGCCGAGCAGGCCCATCGAGGCGAGCTCGCCGACGAGCTCGCGCGGAAAACGGTGGTCCGCGAAGGCCCGTCCGATCGTCGGGAGCACTTTTTCGTCGACCATCCGCGCGACGGCGTCCTGTACCTGACGTTCCTGCTCGTCGAGCAGGCCGCGCGCATCGAAAAGGTCCATCGGATCGAGGGTCTTCTGGGGCATGCCAATCTCCGGGTACGGCGAACCGATTGTGAGGTTGAGGAGGCGTATGGTGTGATATTCGTGCGATGAAGTGTAGCGATCCTTCGGAGTATGCCGTTGCGCTGCCGCCGGAACACCCGTTCCCGATCAGCAAATACCCCCCGTTGTGCGACCTTCTGATCGGCCAAGGGGTGATTGCCGCGCCCGACGCGCTCGCGCGGGTCCACGCTCGCGGCTACCGGGATGAAGATCGCGTGCGGGGACCTGTCGGCGGCCGCGGATCTCGCGTTCGCCGTCGCGGGAACGCGGCCTGCCGCTCGCGATCGTGCGGGCCGGTGGCGATGCGCCGACCCGCACGTGCACCGCCGGACTGCGCGCCAAGCTGTTTCGCGCCGCAGTCGCCGACGCGGCGAGCGCGAGCGACGGCCCTGGCCTCAGGCCGCCATCAGCACCTTCAACTTGTTGATCGCGTTGGCTTCGACCTGCCGGACGCGCTCGGCGGAGATCCCGTACTCGTCGGCGAGCTCGTGCAGGGTCGCCTTGGACTCGCTCATCCAGCGGCGGCGCAGGATGTTGCGGCTGCGCTCGTCGAGCTTCTCGATCGCGACGTTCAGCCGTTCCGTCGAATCCTCGTCCCACTCTTCCCGCTCGACCTCGATCGCCGGATCGGCGCCGTTCGCCGGCAGGTAGAGCGCGGGGGAGTAGCCTTCCTCGTCGTCGGCATCCGGCGCCGCATCGAAGGCGAGATCGCGAGCGGAGAGCCGCTGTTCCATCTCGCGCACGTCCCGCGGCTCCACGCCGAGGTCCTTCGCGACGGCCTGAGTCTCGGCCTCGGACAGCCAGGACAGATTCTTCTTCAGGCGACGCAGGTTGAAGAACAGCTTGCGCTGCGCCTTCGTCGTCGCGACCTTCACGAGCCGCCAGTTGCGCAGCACGTACTCGTGGATCTCGGCGCGGATCCAATGGACCGCGAACGACACCAGGCGCACGCCGACGTGCGGGTCGAATCGTTTCACGGCCTTCATCAAGCCGATGTTGCCTTCCTGGATCAGATCGCCGATCGGCAGGCCGTAGCCAGCGTAGCCGCGCGCGATGTGCACGACGAATCGCAGGTGCGAGAGCACCAGCTCGCGGGCCGCCTCGAGGTCGCCCGCGTCGCGGAAACGCGTCGCGAGCGCCGTCTCCTGTTCCTTCGACAGGATCGGGATCTGCGAAACCCGGCTGACATAGGAGTCGAGGCTCCCGATCGGCCCCGACACCGCGATCCCGGTCTGCTTGGCAACCAACGCAGTCGACATCAGCGTGAACCTCCGCCTCTTGCTCCGAGGCATGATAGCACTCGCCACGTTAGAGTGCTAAACGGGGGGCGAGTTCAACCGCTCGGGGCGCGGGAACGGCCTCAGGAGGGGTTGATCGCGCGAATGTGCTGTGTCGCAGCAATCCAGGCGCCGAGCCAACCGAGGAGGCTCGAACTCAGGAGGACCACCGCACCGGCTTCGACTCCGATTCCCGTCAGGGAGAAGCCGCTGCCGTAGAGGTGCGCGAGCCGGCTCACCGGCGCCGATACCCACGCGACCGCGACCGCGACCAGCAGCAGCGCCAGCGCGCCGCCCCCGAATCCGTACCAGAAGCCGCTGTACAGGAACGGCCGGCGAGCGAAGCCGTCGCTCGCGCCGACCAGCTTCATCACCTCGATCTCGGCGCGGCGATTCTGGATGTCGAGGCGAATCGTGTTGCCGACGATCAGCGCGACGCCGAGCCCGAGGAGGCCGGCGGCGAGCCAGACGACGCGGCGCAGCAAATCCACGATCGCTATCAACCGCTGGACCCACTGCGTGTCGAGCTGGACCTGATCGACGTCAGGGACCGCGCGCAGCGCGCGCCGCAGCGCCGCAGTGCCTGCCGCCGTGCTCGCTGCCGGCGTCGGCGTCACGACGAGGGTGTTCGGCAACGGGTTCTCCTGCAGGGCATCGAGGGCGTCGCCGAAGCCCGAGTACCGGCGGAACTCCGCGAGCGCCTGCGGCGCGAGGATCACTCGCACGTTCGCGACGTCGTCACGCGAGCGAATCTGCGCCGCAACCTCGCGGGTGCGCGTGGGGGTCGTCGACTTCGTCAGATAGACCGACAGCTCGAACGCGTCGTTCCAGCCCGCCATCGCCTGCCGCGCGTTCTGCAGGAACACGAACAGGCACAGCGGCAATGCCACCGCGATCCCGATCACCGTCATCGTCATCAGGAACGCGACCGGCGCATCGGCGACACGCCCGATCGATCCAACCAGCGTCTGCGCGTGGCGATCCACATATGCGCCGACGTTCATCGCGGCGTCTCCGCGGCGACCCGGCCGTCGCCGAGCACGATGCGTCGCGCGTCGAACCGGTCGACCAGATGCACGTCGTGCGTCGCGATCACGATCGTGACCCCGACGTCGCTGAATCGCTTGAACAGGCGCATGATCTCGACCGCGAGATCGGGATCCAGATTGCCGGTCGGCTCGTCCGCGATCAGCAATGGTGGCTTCGCGACGACCGCGCGCGCGATGCCGACGCGTTGCTGCTCCCCGGCGGAGAGCTCCGTCGGGCGGTTGCGCTCCTTGCCGAGGAGCCCGACCTGGTCGAGCGCGGCGCGAACGCGCTTGTCGATCTCCTTGCGGGGGACCCCCGCGATGATCAGCGGCAGCGCGACGTTGTCCGCGACCGGGCGATCGACGAGGAGCTTGTTGTCCTGGAACACGACCCCGATCCCGCGCCGGAACAGCGGGATCGCGCGCGGCCTGATCGTCGCGGTCGAGCGGTCCGCAACCGTCACGCGACCGCGGGTCGGCCGCTCGATCAGCGCGATCAACTTCAGGATGCTGCTCTTGCCCGCTCCTGAATGTCCGGTCAGGAACGTCAGGTCGCCACGCTCGATCCGGAACGACACGCCGGCGAGGGCCTCGCGGCCGCTCGGGTAGCGCTTGTAGACCTGATCGAAGTGGATCATGGGCGCTCGCCCGCCGTCCGCAGCAGCGCGTCGACGAACGCCGCGGCGTCGAATTCCCCGAAGTCCTCGAGCGACTCCCCGACGCCGACGAAGCGGATCGGGATCTTGAAGCGCTGCGCGATCGCGAGCACGACCCCGCCCTTGGCGGTGCCGTCGAGTTTCGTGATCACGAGTCCGGTCACGCCCAGATTCCGGTCGAACTCCGCCGCCTGGGCGACCGCGTTCTGCCCGATCGTACCGTCGAGCACGAGCAGCACCTCGTGCGGCGCGCCCGGGTCGATCCGCGACAGCACGCGCTTGACCTTCTTCAGCTCCTCCATGAGGTGAGCCTGGGTGTGCAGACGTCCCGCGGTGTCGGCGATCAGGACGTCGATCCCGCGGGCACGCGCCGCCTGCAACGCATCGTAGATCACCGCCGCGGGCTCGGCCCCCGACTGCTGCGCGATCAGCGGAACGGCGTTGCGTTCGGCCCAGACCGCGAGTTGCTCGCGCGCCGCCGCTCGGAACGTGTCGCCGGACGCGAGCATCACGCTGCGCCCTTCGGTGCGCAGCCGATTCGCGAGCTTGCCGATCGTCGTCGTCTTGCCTGCGCCATTGATCCCGACGACGAGGATCACGAACGGCTTCGCGGCGCCGATCCGCAGCGGCTGCTCGACCGGCGCGAGGATCTCGATCATCGCACGCCGCAGCGCCCCGACGAGCGCGTCGACGTCGCCGAGCTCCTTGCGCGCGACGCGCTTGCCGAGATCCTCGAGGATTCGGGCGGTCGCCTCGACCCCGACGTCGGCGCTGATCAAACGCTCCTCGAGCTCCTCGAGCACCTCGGCGTCGATCTTGCGGCCGGGCAGGATGCTCTTCAGCCCTTCCGCGATCCGTGAGGACCCGGCGCTCAGGCGCTCGCCCAGGCGCTTGAAGAAACCCCGCGCGGCCGGCGGGCTGGATGGATTCGTCATGTCGATGCGAGCTTATCAGAGCGACGGAGTGCGTGAATTTTACGCGTATCATCCACGCCGTGAGGAACCGCAAGACCCGCCCGCAGGCCGACCCGAGCCACTCCGTGCGGATCATCGGCGGCGCCTGGCGCGGTCGCCGGGTCCCGGTGCTCGCGCACGCGGAGCTGCGCCCGACCGCCGATCGGATCCGCGAAACCCTGTTCAACTGGCTACGCGCCGACGTCGCCGGCGCGCGCTGTCTCGACCTGTTCGCCGGGAGCGGCGCGCTCGGCTTCGAAGCGCTGTCGCGCGGCGCCCGCGAGGTGGTCTTCGTCGAACGATCGGCGCCGGCCGCGGCGAACCTGCGGACGCAGCTCGAGCGGCTCGGCGCCGCCGACCGCGCGCAGGTGCATGCCCGCGACGCGGAGGCGGTGCTGCGCGAGCCCGGACCCGCCTTCGAGCTCGTGTTCCTCGATCCGCCGTTCGGCTCGGGCGCGCTCGAGCGCGCGATCGCCCAGCTCGCCGGCGGCGACCGCCTCGCCCGCGGCGGGCTCGTCTACATCGAAGCCGAACGTCGCGCCGGCGTGCCCGTACTCCCGCCCGGCTGGAGCCTGCTGCGATCCAAGTTCGCCGGCGAGGTGGGTTATCATCTGGCGCGACGGGAGAGTTGAGCACCGAGGCCATGCACAAGAGAAACGCGGTCTATCCGGGGACCTTCGATCCGATCACCAACGGCCACCACGACCTCGTACGTCGCGCCGCGAGCATCTTCGACCGGCTGGTCGTCGCGGTCGCCGCGAATCCGAACAAGGCACCGATGTTCTCGATGGAACAACGGGTCGACATGGCGCGCCGGGTGCTCGCGGACATGCCGAATGTCGAGATCTGCGGCTATTCCGGCCTCACCGTCGACTTCGCGCGCCAGCACGGCCTCTCGGTCGTGGTTCGAGGCCTGCGCGCGGTATCGGACTTCGAGTTCGAGTTTCAGCTGGCGAACATGAGCCGGCACCTGTCGGCCGAAATCGAATCGGTGTTCATGACCCCGCAGGAGCAATACACGTTCATCTCCTCCACGCTGGTGCGGGAAATCGCGGTGCTCGGCGGCGACGTCTCCGAGTTCGTGCACCCGATCGTCGAGGCGGAACTGAAGCGCATGCGCAAGGGCTGACCGCCGCGCTCAGCGGCGCGGAGCGCTCAACGCCGCTGGCAGCACGGACACCAGTAGGTCGCGCGCTGCCCGAGCACCCGGCGCCGGATCGGCGTGCGGCACCGGCGGCAGGGCTCGCCGGCGCGTTCGTACACCGCGAGCTCCTGGCGGAAGCTCCCGAGTTCGCCGGCGGCATCGACATAGTCCCGCAGCGTCGTCCCGCCGATCCGGATCGCCTCGGCGAGCACCGTCTTAACCGCCTCGACGAGCGCGGCCGCCTGCGTGCGCGTGAGTCGGCGGGCCGCGAGCGCCGGGTGAACCCCGGCGCGAAACAGCGCTTCGTTCGCGTAGATGTTGCCGACCCCGACCACGATCCGGGCGTTCATCAGCAGCACCTTGATCGCCACCTCTCGGCGGCGGGTCGCGCGAAACAGGATGGCGGCATCGAAGGCATCGCCGAGGGGCTCGGGGCCGAGCGGGGCGATCAGCGGGTGGCCCGCCGGATCCTCCGTGGTGAACAGCAGGCTGCCGAATCGCCGCGGATCGTGGTAACGGATGCGCACGCCGTCGTCGAGCACGAGGTCCCAATGATCGTGGCGCCGGGGTGGCGGGTCGTGGACGAGCACCCGCAGGCTCCCCGACATCCCGAGGTGCACGATCGCGGTCCCGGTGTCGAATCGCAGCAGCAGGTATTTCGCGCGGCGTTCGACGGCGTGCACGCGGCAGCCCTCGAGCGCGGCCTCGATCCCTTGGGGCACGGGCCAGCGCAACCGGCGTTCGCGGATCAGGAGTTTTTCGACGCGCCGGCCACCGAGCGCTGCGGCGATGCCGCGGCGGGTGGTCTCGACTTCCGGGAGTTCGGGCACGGTTCGCGCCGGCGACGACCGGAGCGGCGGCGTGGCGAGGCGGTGGGAACCGCCGACGCGCCGGCTACTTGATCTTCGCTTCCTTGTAGGCCACGTGCTTGCGCGCGACCGGGTCGAATTTCTTCGTCTCCAGCTTGTCCGGGTGCAAGCGCTTGTTCTTCGTCGTCGTGTAGTAGTGGCCGGTTCCGGCGGACGATACCAACTTGATCTTGTCGCGCATCGCAACGTCCTCTTAGACTTTCACGCCCTGACTGCGCAGTTCGGCGACCACCACGTCCACGCCGCGCTTCTCGATCGTGCGCAGGCCGCGGGTCGTCACGCGCAGGCTCAGGAACCGCTGCTCCGCCTCCGACCAGAATCGGTGGGTGTGCAGATTCGGCAGGAACCGCCGACGCTTGTGATTGTTCGCGTGCGAGACGGTGTTGCCCGTCGTGGGGCGCTTTCCGGTGACCTGGCAGACTCGCGACATGGCGTTGGATCCCGTGACCGTGGACTTTCGAACGAGCCGCGCTTTATACCAGGGGGCGCGACAAGGATCAACCACCGGGCGATAATCGCCATTATTTCAGATGGTTATATCGTTGATTCGGGCGCTCAGCCGAGCATTCCGCGCTCCGCGAACGACACGCTCGAGCCATCGCCGACGATGATGTGATCGAGGAGTCGGATGTCGACCAGCGCCAGCGCGTCCTTGATGCGGCGCGTGATCCATTCGTCCGCCTGGCTCGGCTCGGGCACGCCCGACGGGTGATTGTGGGCGACGATCACCGCCGCGCAGTTCCAGCCGAGCGCCTGCTTGACGATTTCCCGCGGGTGCACGCTCGCGCCGTCGATCGTTCCGCGGAACAGCGGCTCGTCGTGGATCAGTCGGTGCCGGTTGTCGAGGTACAGGCAGCAGAATACCTCGTGTTCCAGATCGCGGAGCCTGGCGACGAGATAGTCGCGGGTCGCGCACGGGCTGCCGAGCGTCGGGCCGGCGCGCAGCGCCTCGCCGAGCTGGCGCCTTGCGATCTCGACCGCCGCGCGAAGCTCGGCATAGCGCGCGGGACCGAGACCCGGGTGCGCGCAGAATCGGGACCGGTCGGCGGCGACCAGTCGGCGCAGCGAGCCGAACGCGACCAACAGGTCGCGCGCGAGCCGCAGCGCCGATCGCCCGGGGATTCCGGTGCGCAGCAGGATCGCGAGCAGCTCGGCATCCGACAACGATTCGGCGCCGCGCGCGAGGAGCTTCTCGCGCGGCCGCTCGTCGGCAGGCCAATCGGATATCGCCATGGCCGCAGCATCGTCGATCGGACCCGCGTCGCGACAGCGACAAATCGCTCGCGAGCGCCCAGTTTCGCGCGCGTCGGCGTCGCTGGAACGTCGGCCTCAGCGGCGCCCGGAGCTGCCGAAGCCGCCGTCGCCGCGCTCACTCGTGGAGAACTCGGCGATGACCTCGAACTGCGCGCGCGCGACCGGCACCACGATCATCTGTGCGATCCGATCGCCCGGCTCGATCGTGAAGCGCGCGGTCCCCCGATTCCAGCAGGACACCATCAGCGGACCCTGGTAGTCGGAGTCGATCAGGCCGACGAGGTTGCCGAGCACGATCCCGTGCTTGTGGCCGAGACCGGAGCGTGGCAGCAGCATCGCGGCGAAGCCCGGATCGCCGATGTGGATCGCGATGCCGGTCGGGATCAGCGCGGCCGCGCCGGGCTCGAGCACGCACGGCGCGTCGATGCACGCGCGCAGATCGAGCCCCGCCGAGCCTGCGGTCGCGGGCTCGGGCATCGCAAAGCGCGTCCCGATCCTCGGATCGAGTATCTTCAGCTGGATTCTCGCGATCATCGGCGTCAGCGGCGGATCCGGCGCGTGCGCGGTCGGGTGCGCGGCGGTGTCGGCGGCGTGAGCCGTGTCCGCGCCGCGTGGCGGGCGACGCCCGGGGAGCGCGGCAGCCGCTCGGCGATCAACGCGATCAGCGCTCGCGCCACCTCGAGCTTCGGTGCGCGGGCGATCTCGGCGCGCCCGCCGGGCCAGAAGACCGTCAGCGTGTTGTCCTCGCAGTCGAACGCGAGGCCGTCGCCGACCTGGTTCGCGGCGATCATGTCGAGCTTCTTGCGCTTGAGCTTGGCGCGCGCGTTGGCCTCGACGTCGTGGGTCTCGGCGGCGAACCCGACGACGAACGGGCGTTTCGCCATGTCGGCCACCGACTTCACGATGTCCGGCGCCGGCTCGAGCGCCAGATCGATCGCGATCCCCTGCTTCTTGATCTTTTCCTCGGCGACCGATCGGGGCTGGAAGTCCGCGACCGCGGCCGCGGCGATGAACAGGTCGGTTTCGGCCACGTGCCGATGCACCGCAGCGTACATCTCCCGAGCGCTCTCGACGTCGATCCGCGTGATGCCGGCCGGCGTCGGCAGGTTCACCGGACCGGAGACGAGCGTCACGTGCGCGCCGGCCTCGCGCGCGGCGACCGCGATCGCGAATCCCATCTTCCCGGAGCTGCGGTTCGTCAGATACCGCACCGGGTCGATCCGCTCGCGGGTCGGGCCGGCGGTGATCAGGAGGTTCACGCCCTGCAGGAGTCCGGCGTTCGGCGGCGGCTCGAGCACGCTTTCGGCGAGCTTGACCGGCTCCCACATCCGCCCGAGGCCGACCTCGCCACAGGCCTGGACGCCGGAGTCCGGCCCGAGCACCCGCACGCCGCGCTCGACGAGCGTCGCGAGGTTCGCCTGCGTCGCCGGGTGCGACCACATCACGCGATTCATCGCCGGTGCGACGCCGATCGGCGCCTCGGTCGCGAGGCACAGGGCGGCGAGCAGGTCGTCGGCGCGACCGCCCGCGAGCCGCGCGAGGAAATCCGCGCTGGCCGGCGCAATCAGCACGAGTTCCGCCCAGCGCGCGAGCTCGATGTGGCCCATCGCCGCCTCGGCCGCCTCGTCCCACAGATCGTCGCGTACCGGTCGCCCGGACACGGCCTGCAACGCGAGCGGCGCCACGAAGCGACGCGCGGACGCCGTCATCACGACCTGCACCTGAGCGCCCCGTTCGACGAGCCGCCGGACGAGGTCCGGGCTCTTGTAGGCGGCGATCCCGCCGGTCACGCCGAGCAGGATGCGTTTCTGCGGGGTCAACGGATGCCCTTCAATTGCTTGAAGCGTGCGATGTCGTCGGCGAACTGCGCGCGCATCGCCGCCTCTTCGCGGTGCTTCTCGTCGAGATTCTGTTGCTGTGCGCGAATGTCGCCGGTCACCCGGACGAGGTCGTCGGCCAGTTGATCGGGCATCGGCGGTGCCTTCGGATCGTTCGAGTACGGCCGGAACCGTTCCCCCTCGGCGCGCAGCTTCGCGAGTTTCACGTTCAGCGTGTCGAGGTATTGGCTCGTGACCCGGACCTGGTCCGCGAGCATCCCGATCCGCTGATCCCGCAGCCGTTCGATGTCACGAACCGAGGAGTAGGTGTTCAGCAGGTTGCGGTCGCGCAGGCGCTGCGCCTCGGCGGCGCGTGCGCGCTCCGCGGCGGCGGCGATCTCGGCCGGCGTCTGCGCCGCGGATTGTTGGCCGACGACCACTCCTTCGGCGTTCAGCATTTCCTGCGCCCGGCCGGCGTCGCGTTCCGGGACATGGTCGCCGTAATGCACGACGCCGTGGGAATCGACCCATCGGTAGACCTGCGGCGCGGCCGCGTGGCCGACCGCCGTGGCGGCGCAGCCGAGCGCGACCGCGATCCAGCGGTGACGGAGGGTGGCGAGAGGCATCATGGTCGGTTCTCCCCGCGGATTCCGTAGCGGTCGCGGTACGCCCGCATCGCCTCGAACTGCGGCCCGCCTCGTGCGGCGACGTGGGTCAGCAGGCTCTCCAGGGTCAGGATCGAGATCACCGGGATCCCGAACTGCTCGCTGACTTCCTGCACCGCGGACAGCTGACTCTCGGCGCCGCGCTCCTGCCGGTCGAGCGCGAGCACGACGCCGGCCGGGTGGGCGCCGGCCGCGCGGATGATCGAGATCGACTCGCGTACCGCGGTGCCGGCGGTGATCACGTCGTCAACGATGAGCACGCGCCCCCGAAGTGGCGCGCCGACGGTCGAACCGCCCTCCCCGTGATCCTTCGATTCCTTGCGATTGAACGCGAACGGCGCGGTCAGTCCGTGGTCGGTCGCGAGCGCGGCGGCAGCGGCGGTGACCAGCGGAATTCCCTTGTAAGCGGGGCCGAACAGCACGTCGTAGGCCAGGTCCGAGGCGACGATCGCCGACGCGTAAGCCTGCCCGACCGCGGCGATCGCCTCGCCGGTGTCGAAGCGACCGGCGTTGAAGAAATACGGGCTCTCGCGTCCCGACTTCAGCTTGAAGGCGCCGAACTGCAGCACCCCGAGCCGCAGGCACCAGTCGATGAATTCGCTTTGATACGGCTGCAGCATACAAGTGCCAGTCTCGCAAGGCGCCGCGCACGGCGCAAGCCGCGCCGCGAGCGTCCCGACCCACTGGTATCATCGGTCGATGCGGATCGTCACGCTGAATGCGAACGGAATACGTTCGGCCGCCCGCAAGGGCTTCTTCGACTGGCTGC
>JAGWPU010000033.1 GCA_028870355.1 Gammaproteobacteria bacterium
CGGCGCTGGCGCCGGACGCGGGGGCGCCGGCGGCTCCCCGGGGCTCTCGTCCAGATCGGCCAGGACCGGCGTCTCCGGCACGAACGGTACCTCGACGATCGACAAGGGCTCAAGATCCGTGGTCTTGATCGTGAGCGGCTCGAACGGCGGGATCGCCCGCTCGCGCGGTGGCGGCAATTCGAACTCCTCGCCGATCACGGGCTCCCGGAACGACGGAGCGTCGATCGTCGCACGCGAGGAGTCCCGTTCCGTGCCCTCGCGCGGGTCGCGGCCATCGGCATCGGCACCCGCCGCCCCCCCCACGCGAGCGCCTCGCCACCAGATCCCGGCGATCAGCAGCAATCCGAGTCCCAGCAATATCCAGCGCAATTCCGCCACGCGCGTCTTCCTACATCGCGGCCATGCGCACCGCCTCGTCGACGTCGACCGCGACCAGTCGGGACACGCCCGGCTCGTTCATCGTGACGCCGACGAGTTGCGATGCGAGCTCCATCGTCGTCTTGTTGTGCGTGATGAAGATGAACTGCACCGAGCGCGACATCTCGCGGACGATCTCGCAGAAGCGTCCGACGTTGTTCTCGTCGAGCGGGGCGTCCACCTCGTCGAGCAGACAGAACGGCGCCGGGTTCAGGTCGAAGATCGCGAACACCAGCGCGACTGCGGTCAGCGCCTTTTCCCCGCCGGACAGCTGACTGATCGTGCTGTTGCGCTTGCCCGGCGGGCGCGCCATCACCGCGACGCCGGCCGCGTTCGTCTCCTCGCCGATGCGCTCGAGGTACGCATGCCCGCCGCCGAACAGACGCGGGAACTTCTCCTTCAAGCCGGCGTTCACGCGATCGAACGTGTCCTGGAATCGCGTCCGCGTCTCGCGGTCGATCTTGTGCATCGCCGTCTCCAGCGTCTCCAGCGCATCGGTCAGATCCTTGAACTGCCGATCCAGGTACTCCTTGCGCTCGGACTGTTCCTTGAACTCGTCGATCGCTGCGAGGTTCACCTGCCCGAGCCGCTCGATCTTCGCCGCAATCTCGGCGAGGGTCGCCTCCCAGGCCTCGATCGTCGCCTCCGGAGCGAGTCCTGCGACCAGCGCATCGAGTTCGAACGCGGTCGCGGCGAGCTGTTCGGCGATGCCTTCCCGCCGCACGCGCACCTGCTCGGCCGCGAGGCGCGACTCGTCGAGCGCGCTGCGCGCCTGCTCGACCCGTTCGTCGATTCCCGTCCGCTGCTGCTCGAGCTCGCGGAGCTTCGCATCGATCTCCTCCGCCGCGACGCGCGCCGCCTGCAGCTCCCGATCGACTGCGCTGCGCGCGCGCAGGGCCGCCTCGAGTTCGACCTCGAGCGCGACCAGCGGCGCATCGCCGTCGGCGAGTTGCGCCGCGATCTCGTCGCGACGCTGCCGCACCGCGCCGAGCTGCGTCTCGACGCGCGCGAGGCCCGCGGTCAGCGAGTCGTGGGTCGAGCGTCTGGACTGGACCTGCAACGCGAGTTCGCGCGCGCGCCGCTGGGTGTCCGCCGCCGCGCCCCGTGCCTCCTGCAATTCGGCGCGCAGCCGTTCGCGGCGCGCCTCGAGCTCGACCCGCGCCGGCTCGAGCGCGGCGAGCGCGTCGATCGCGCTCTCCATGCGCGCGCGCGCGGCGCGCACGTCGATTTCGGTCCGATCGATCTCGGCGCGCACGTCCTCGAGCGCGGTCTGAAGCATCGCGAGCCGGCGTGCGGTGTCCTGGGCTCGCGCGCGCGCGGTGTCCCGCGCCGAGCGCCGATCGACGTGCTCCCGGTGCAGGCGATTGACATCGCCCTGCAGCCGCTCGCGTCGATCCTCGTGCTCGCGAATCCGCTCGCGGGCGTCTGCGTGCGTCCTCTCCAGATCGCGCAGCGCCTCGGCGAGCGAGGCAACCTGGCCGCGGATCTCGCGCAGGCTCTCCTCGCGCTCGATCACGCCTTCGCGGACGTCGTGATCGCGTGCGACCCGCAGCCAGTCCCGACCGATCCAGACCCCGTCGCGAGTCACGAGCGACTCGCCGGACGCCAGCGTCTCGCGTCGCGCGAGCGCTTCGCCCAGATCCTCCGCCGCGAACACCCGCGCGAGCAGCGACTCGAGCGCCGCGGCGCCCTGCACCTTCGCGCGCAACGAGTCCGCCGGGGCCGGCGCCGTCTCGGCTCGACGCTCGACGAACGCGAGGTGCCCACCGTCGAAGCTGCCGATGATCTCGGCCACGTCCGCGAGACCCTCGACGCAGACCGCCTCGAGGTAGGAGCCGAGCACCGTCTCGACCGCGCGCTCCCAGCCGCGCTCGACGCGCAGTTGCTGTGCGAGCCGGGGCTCCCCGTCCAGAGACTTCGCTCGCAGCCACTCGGCGACCTTGCCGGACGCCTTGCCGAGCGCGGCCCGCTGCAGCGCCTCGGTCGAGACCTGCTTGCTGACCGCGTTCTGCCAGCGTGTCCGCGCCTCGGTGACCGCCTGCGCGAGCGACCGCTCGTCCTCGCGCGCGCGAGAGAGATCCGCGAGTGCCGCGTGCAGCTGCTCCTGCGCGCTGCGCGCGGCGGCCTCCGCGCGACTCACCTCCGCCTCGAGCGATTCCAGCGAGTCCCCGGGCTTCGCGGCCGACAGCTGCGCCTGTTCGTCGCGTTGCCGTTGCTGCTGCAGGAGCAGGTGGCGTTGCTGGCCGTCGAGCTGCTCGATCCGGGCCCGCTCGACCTGGGTCTGGCGCTCGCCGACCGACACCGATTCGGCGTGCGCGTTCCAGGCCTGCTGCCAGGCCGCCAGCGCCTGCTCGGCCGCCGCGAGCGCGGCGGCCGCTTCGCGCTCGCCGACGTGCGCCGCATCGAGCGCGGGCACCATCGTCGACAGGTCCTCGGCGAGCGCCGCGATCGTGCCGCGATCGCGATCGATCGACTCGGCCAGATCGCGGGCCTGGGCATCGATCCGGTCCAGGTCCTGCCGTTGGCGCTGGCGGGTCTCGCGTTGATGCTGGATGGTCTGCTCGACCTTGGTCACCTCGCCGCTCGCGGCGTACAGGCGCGCCTGGATCGCACCGGCCGCATCGCTCGCCGCCGCCCGCTCGGCTCGCGTCCGCTCGATACCGGCTTCCGCTTCCCGCAGGTCGGCGACCGCCGCCTGCAGTTGCGCCTCGTCGTGCGTGACCCGATCGTCGCGCTCGGTCCGTTCCGCATCGAGGCCGCGCAGACGCAGCGCGAGCGCCTCCGCGTGGAGCTTGCGCTGCTCCTCGACCAGCTGCTGATAACGCTTCGCGGTCGTCGCCTGGCGCTGCAGGTGGCGGATCTGCTTGTCCACCTCCTCGCGAAGATCGTTCAGCCGGTCGAGGTTCTCACGGGTCTGTGCGATGCGGCCCTCGGTCTCGCGCCGGCGCTCCTTGTAGCGCGAGATGCCGGCCGCCTCCTCGAGGAACGCGCGCAGATCGTCGGGTCGCGCCTCGATCACGCGCGAGATCATCCCCTGTTCGATGATCGCGTAGCTGCGCGATCCGACGCCCGTTCCGAGGAACAGCTGGGTGATGTCCTTGCGGCGCACCTTCACGCCGTTGATGTAGTAGTCCGAGGAACCGTCGCGACTGACCGTGCGGCGCAGCGAAATCTCGTTGTAGTTCGCGTACTGTCCGCCGAGCGAGCCGTCGGCGTTGTCGAACACCAGTTCGACGGACGCAGCCCCGAGCGGCTTGCGAGCGGACGAGCCGTTGAAGATCACGTCCGACATCGACTCGCCGCGCAGGTGCTTCGCGGAGATCTCGCCCATGACCCAGCGCACCGCGTCGATGATGTTCGATTTCCCGCAGCCGTTCGGGCCGACCACGCCGGTGAGGTTGCTCGGAAACGAGATCGTCGTCGGGTCGACGAACGACTTGAATCCGGCGATCTTGAGTTTGCTCAGACGCATGTTCCGGTGCTGGACCTCGACGTGAGAAGCGGCCCGCTCTACGATTGGCGATGACTGACGCGTGGCCGCCGGCGTGGCGCGTAGTGTAAAGTAAATGCCGGCTTCGTAAACCCCTGGCGACCGACCGGCCCGCACCCTGCGATGACCACACCGAGCAAGACACTGGAAACCTTCGAGAACCCGTCGCCGGAACGCGACTACACGATACGGATGACGATTCCGGAGTTCACCTGCCTGTGTCCGAAGACCGGACAGCCGGATTTCGCGACGCTGACGCTCACGTACGTGCCGGACCGGCGGTGCGTGGAACTGAAGTCGCTGAAGCTCTACGTGTGGTCGTACCGCGATGAAGGGGCGTTCCACGAAGCGGTGACGAACCGCATCCTCGCCGACCTCGTCGCGGCGACGGCGCCGCGTTTCATGCGCCTGAGCGCCGAGTTCAACGTGCGCGGCGGCATCTACACGACCGTGGTCGCCGAGCATCGCGCGAGCGGCTGGCAGGCGGCGCCGGCGGTCAGCTTGCCCCCCTGACCGGTCGGGGGCGCCGCGACGCGCCGCGCGCACCTTGCACATCATGGACTTAGCGATCGGGTACACTGCCTCGGGGAAACCCTCGCCGACGTGTACAGGACGCGCAGCATCGGTATAATCCCGCGCTCTTTCGTTAGGAGGCGATGACGCAGATGCCCGCGAAAAAGACCGCCAAGGCCAAGAAAACCGCGAAAACCGCGATCCGGAAGGCCACCGCAAAGACGGCGGCGCCGAAGAAGGCGACGCGTCCCCCGGCGAAAGCCAGCCCGAAGGCGGCCGCGACCCGCCCGGCGAGCAAGCCGAAGAAGCCGGTCGCGAAAGCGGCGGCGAAGCCGAAAGCGCCCGAGAGGAAGGCGCCGGACGTCAAGAGCCGGCCGAAGCCCGCACCGGCCGCGGAAGCGCCGAAACCCCCGCTCGACATTGCCCTCCTGCGCCCGCTGATCGCCGAGGACGAGACCGAGTTCGAGAGCCAGCCGTCGAGCCTCCTCGCCGGCCCGCGGAACGTCAAGCCGTACATTCCGCGGCGGGGCGAGCAGTACATGAGCAAGGAGCAGCTCGAGCACTTCGCGCAGATCCTGCAGAACTGGAAGCGCGATCTGATGGAGGAAGTCGACCGGACCGTGCTGCACATGAAGGACGAAGCCGCGAATTTTCCGGATCCGAACGACCGGGCGACCCAGGAAGAAGAATTCAGCCTGGAACTGCGAACCCGTGACCGCGAGCGCAAGCTGATCCGCAAGATCGACGAGGCCCTGAAGCGCATCGAGGAAGGCACCTACGGTTACTGCCTCGAGACGGGCGAGGAAATCGGGATCAAGCGGCTCGAAGCTCGACCGGTCGCGACGCTGTCGGTCGAGGCCCAGGAACGGCGGGAGCGCCGCGAGAAGCAGTACGGGGACCGCGACGACCGCTATCGCTGAGCCCCACGGTTCCTCGAATTCCCCGCCCGGGCCTCCGGGCGGCGGTTACGTCGGTCGTTTCGCACCCTCGCCGACCGGCGATCTGCACCTTGGTTCGCTGTACGCGGCCGCCGGCGCTTACCTCGACGCCCGGTCGCGTGGGGGCCGGATTCACCTGCGCATCGACGATCTCGATCGCCCGCGAGAACGACCCGGCGCCACCGATCGGATCCTGCGAACGCTCGCGGCGTTCGGCTTCGAGTGGGACGGGGCGATCGTGCACCAGAGCGCCCGCAGCGCCGACCATCGTGCCGCGCTCGAGACGCTTCACGCGCTCGAGCGGCTCTACGCCTGCGACTGCTCCCGCCGCGAGCGCACGAGCGGCGACGCGGTGTATGCTGGAACCTGCCGCAGCCGGCGCGATCCCATCCGCGGACCGCACGCGCTGCGCGTGCGCGTCGACCCCGTCGACATCACGATCGACGACCGCATCCAGGGCCCATTTCGCATGAATCTCGCCGCCCTGGGCGATTTCATCGTCCAGCGGCGCGATGCCATCGTCGCGTACCCGCTCGCGGTCGTGGTCGACGACGCCGCGCTCGGCGTCACCGACGTCGTGCGCGGCGCGGACCTGCTCGAGAGCACGCCAGCCCAATGCTTCCTGCAGACCCTGCTGTCGTTGCCAGCGCCCCGGTATGCGCATCTTCCGGTGCTGACCGAGCCCGGCGGGGCGAAACTCGCGAAATCCCGCCGCAGCGTCCCGCTCGACGGCCGGATTGCGTCGCGCCAGCTGATCGCGGTATTCGACTGGCTCGGCCTCGCGCCGCCGCCGGCGCTCGCGCGGGCACGCGTCGACGAGTTGTGGACCTGGGGAATCGCGCACTGGGACGCGCGGCGCGTGCCCCGGCGGCCGAATTTGCCCCTGCCCGCGGCGGCCGGGCCGCCACTGGCGCCGCCGCCGCCCGCCGGCTGAACTCGACTTGCCTTGCCGCTGCATTGCGTTATCCTGGGTTGGCATCCCAGCGGCCCAACGCGGCGCAACGCGTTGATTCGACATCTCGCCGGTCCGGAACAGGCCGGCCCCACACGAGCGAGGAGCCTTATGAGCGAACCGCGAGTGATCAAGAAATACCCGAATCGACGGCTCTACGACACGGTCGAAAGTCGCTACATCACCCTGGCCGACGTCCAGCGTCTGGTGCTCGAAAAATCCGACTTCGTGGTGATCGACAAGAAGAACAACGCCGACATCACGCGCAGCATCCTGCTGCAAGTGATCGCGGAACAGGAGCAGCATGGCGATCCGGTTCTGACGCAGGAATTCCTGACGCAGGTGATCCGATCGCACGGTAGCCCCGACCAGACCGTCGTCAGCGGCTATCTCGAACAGAGCCTGCGGACCTTGATGAGCAACCCGCAGCTGGTCCGCGAGCGCGCCGGCCCGACGACGCCGGGCATCGGCTCGAGCGGCGTGCCGAGCCCCCGCTTGCGCGAAGTCGGCCGCGACCTCGCGCGCGACCTGTATCGGGAACCGGAAAAGGAACGCCTCGACCCGAAGTGAGCCGAGGTGAGCGGCGGCCGAGCACCCGGAACGGTGCCCGCCGCCGCAGCCGGAGTCACGCCGTCGGCGGCGCCTTCAGGCGACGTCGACGTTGCGCATCGACAGACGCACGCGCCCCTGCCGGTCGACCTCGAGCACCTTCACGCGGACGACGTCGCCTTCCTTGAGCTTGTCGCTGACTCGCTCGACGCGCTCCTCGGAGATCTGCGAGATGTGCACCAGGCCGTCGCGGCCCGGCAGGATCGTCACGAACGCGCCGAAATCCATCAAGCGGGCGACGCGGCCTTCGTAGATCCGGCCGACCTCGACGTCCGCGGTGATCAGCTCGATCCGCCGCTGCGCTTCCCGGCCCGCCGCTCCCTGAACCGAAGCGATCTTCACCGTACCGTCGTTCTCGATGTCGATCGAGGTCCCGGTCTCCTCGGTGATCTGGCGGATCACCGCACCACCCTTGCCGATCACGTCGCGGATCTTCTCCGGATCGATCTTGATCGTGATGATCGTCGGCGCCCACTCGGACATGTTCTCGCGCGGCTTCGCGAGCACCTTGTTCATCTCGCCGAGGATGTGCAGCCGCCCCTCGCGCGCCTGATCGAGCGCGACCTTCATGATCTCGCGCGTGATGCTCGTGATCTTGATGTCCATCTGCAGCGCGGTGATGCCGTACTTGGTGCCGGCCACCTTGAAATCCATGTCGCCGAGGTGGTCCTCGTCGCCGAGGATGTCGGTGAGCACCTGAAAGCGGGAGCCATCCTTCACCAGACCCATCGCGACGCCCGCAACCGGGGCCTTGATCGGCACGCCCGCGTCCATCAGCGCGAGGCTCGTGCCGCAGACGCTCGCCATCGAGCTCGAGCCGTTCGACTCGAGGATCTC
>JAGWPU010000034.1 GCA_028870355.1 Gammaproteobacteria bacterium
CCCGCGCGGGCCCGGGCTCGGCGCGCGCCGCGCCGGACGCGCTCGCCGGGCCCGTGGTCGCGAGATCGGCGATCAGGATGCGCCCGCCGGGACCGGAGCCCGCGACCTGCGTCAGGTCGATACCCGCCTCGCGCGCCCGACGCCGGGTCGCCGGCGATGCCATCACCCGGCCGGCGCGCGACGCCGCGGCCGGCCGCTCGATCGCGGTCACGACGGGCACCGGTGGCACCAGCGACACCGGCGGCACCGGCGGCACCGGCGCCGCGGCAACGCCCTCGCCGGCCGTCGTCGTCTCGAAGATCACGAGTGGGCTGCCGACCGGCACCTTGTCGCCGGGTTCGCCGGTGATTCGCAACACCCGCCCGGCGACCGGCGCCGGCACCTCGACGGTCGCCTTGTCGGTCATCAATTCCACGATCGGCTGATCCTCGGCGACCGAGTCGCCCGGCCCGACGAGCCAGCGAACCACTTCCGCTTCGACCGTGCCCTCGCCGAGGTCCGGCAGCTTGAACACGTACTCGCTCATGCCGGCTCCATCACGACCCGAAACGCCGCGGCGAAGCGCGCCTGGCTCGGGAAATATTCCCACTCGAACGCATGCGGATACGGCGTATCCCAGCCGGTCACGCGCTGGATCGGGGCCTGAAGATCCCAGAAGCAGTTCTCCTGGACGACCGACAGGATCTCGGCGCCGAAGCCGGAGAACCGCGTCGCCTCGTGCGCGATCACGCAGCGTCCGGTCTTGCGCACCGAGTCGCAGATCGTGTCGACGTCGAGCGGCACCAGTGACCGCAGGTCGATGATCTCGGCGTCGAGCCCGTGCGCGCTCGCGGCCGCCGCGGCGACGTGCACCATCGTGCCGTAACTCACGATCGTGAGATCTTTGCCCGGACGGACGATCTCGGCCTTGCCCAAGGGCACCCGATAATGGCCCTCCGGGACCTCGCCCTTCGGATGAGTGCTCCACGGCGCGGCAGGCTTGGCCGGATCGCCGTCGAACGGGCCGTTGTAGAGCCGCTTCGGCTCGAAGAAGATCACCGGATCGTCTTCCTCGATCGAGGCGATCAACAGGCCCTTCGCGTCGTAGGGATTCGACGGCATCACCACGTTGAGGCCACAGACGTGCGTGAAGACCGCCTCCGGGCTCTGCGAATGGGTCTGCCCGCCGCGAATGCCGCCGCCGCAGGGCGTGCGGATCGTGACCGGCGCGTAGAAGTCGCCGGCGCTGCGGTAGCGAAGCCGCGCGAGCTCGCTCGTGATCTGGTCGAAGCCCGGATAGATGTAGTCGGCGAACTGGATCTCGGCGACGGGCCGCAGGCCGTTGACCGCCATGCCGATCGCCGCCGCGACGATCCCGCCCTCGGCGATCGGCGTGTCGAGCACCCGATGCGCGCCGTATTTGCGCTGCAACCCGTCGGTCACGCGGAACACGCCGCCGAAATAGCCGACGTCCTCGCCCATCAGCACGACGGTCGGGTCGCGGCCGAGCATCACGTCCATCGCCGAGTTCAGCGCCTGCGTCAGGTTCATTTGCGCCATCGCGCGTCGCTCCTCTCCGCACGCATCGCCGCCCGCTGCCGCTCGAGATTCGGCGGCATGACCTTGAACACGTCTTCGAACATCAGGTCCGGGTCGAGCCGGGGACCGTCCACGAGGGTTCCGTGCGTCACCGCCTCCTTCCAGCTCGCGGCGACCTGAGCATCGAGTTCCTCGACGAGCGCCCGGTGACGCTCCTCGGTCCAGCCGGCATGCTTGATCAGGTGCGCTTTGAGCCGCTCGATCGGATCGCCGAGGGGCCAGTGCGCATAGTCGTCCTTCGCCCGGTAGCGCGACGGATCGTCGCTGGTCGAATGCGCCGCCGCCCGGTAGGTCACGAGTTCGATCAGCGTCGGGCCGGCGCCGATGCGTGCGCGCTCGGCCGCCCATTGTGTGACCGCATGCACCGCGAGGAAATCGTTGCCGTCGACGCGGATCCCGGCGATCCCGTAGCCCGGCCCGCGCGCGGCGAACGAGCGCTGCTCGCCGCCCGCATATCCCTGGAACGTCGAGATCGCCCACTGGTTGTTCACCAGGTTCAGGATCACCGGCGCCTGGTAGACCGCGGCGAACAGCAACGCGTGGTGGAAATCCGCCTCGGCGCTGCTGCCTTCGCCGATCCAGGCCGCCGCGAGGTCGTCCTCGCCCTTGATCGCGGCCGCCATCGCCCACCCGACCGCCTGCGGGAACTGGGTCGCGAGATTGCCGGAGATCGAGAACAGGCGCTGCGCGGCCGAGTGGTACATCACCGGCAGTTGCCGTCCCTTGCACATGTCGCGGGTGTTCGAGAGGAGCTGGCACATCATGTCGACGAGCGGCAGGCCGCGCGCGATATGCAAGCCCTGGGTGCGATACGACGGGAACAGCATGTCGCCCGGGCGCAGCGCCATGCACTGCGCGACTGAGACCGCCTCCTCGCCGAGGCTGCGCATGTAGAACGTGATCTTGCCCGAGCGTTGATTGCGCTGCATGCGATCGTCGTAGGTCCGCGTGAGCAGCATGTGCCGCAAACCGACCTGTAGTTCCGCCGGGTCGAGGTGCGGATGCCAGGGTCCGACCGCATCGTGCGCATCGTCGAGCACCCGCACGAGCTCGAGCGACAGGTAGCCGATGTCGCGAGCGCGGGCATTCACGTCCGGCCTCGGCACGGCCCCGGCGGGCGAGAGCTGCAGGTAGCTGAAATCCGGCGATTCGCCGGGCCGGGCCGGGGTGGGCGGCAAATGCAGGCGGGGAGTTCTCGGCATGCCCGTTAATTTACGTCCGTGGTCGATCGAATGTTGATTTTCGTTGAGCCAAACCGAATAATCCGGAATATTCATTCCATTTTCTTATTATTAATGGAAAATAATCGCCATCCCCATCTCGATGCGCTGGATCTCAAGATCCTGAAGATCCTGCAGCACGAAGGCGCGCTCTCGGTCGCCGAGGTCGCCGGGCGCGTGCACCAGTCGACGACCACGTGCTGGCGGCGCATCCAGCAGCTCGAACAGCAACGCGTGATCAAGGGGCGGGTCGCGCTGCTCGATCGGGCCGCGCTCGGACTCGACGTCACGATCCTCGCGCACGTGAAGCTCGCAACCACCGGACGCGACGCGATCGCGAAGTTCGAGGAAGCGATCCGCGACCGCAGCGAGGTGCTCGAGTGCTACACGCTGACCGGGGAATGGGATTTCCTGTTGAAGATCGTCACCAAGAACATCAAGTCGTTCGAGGCG
The DNA here is from genome assembly GCA_028870355.1 of Gammaproteobacteria bacterium. Lineage (GTDB taxonomy): Bacteria > Pseudomonadota > Gammaproteobacteria > Steroidobacterales > Steroidobacteraceae > Bog-1198. The sequence continues at coordinate 3,252 of JAGWPU010000034.1, forward strand.
TTCTATCTCGACTACCTGTCGCGAATTCCGTTCGTGCAGTCGGTGAATTCCTCGGTCGCGGTCACCGTGATCAAGGAATCGACCGCGCTGCCGCTCGGCTGAGCGCGCGGTGCCTGGCGGACCGCCCGCCGCGAGCGCCCCTCAGGCCGGCAGCAACACGGTCGCACCGATGGTGCGCCGCGCGGCGAGCGCCGCGTGCGCTTCGCGCGCGTCGGCGAGCGCGATCCGCTGCCCGATGACCGCGCGCACATCACCGGCCGCGACGCGCGCGAACAGGTCGGCCGCGCGGCCGACCAGGTCCTCGCGGGCGGCGATGTAATCGAACAGCACCGGGCGGGTCGCGAACAAGGATCCGCCCGCGGCGAGATCCGCGAGCCTGAAGTCGGTGATCATCCCCGAGGATTGACCGAAGTTCACGAACGTTCCGCGCCGCTTGAGGCATCGCAGCGAGCCGCGCCAGGTCTCCTGGCCGACCGAATCGTAGACCACGTCGCAGCGCGCACCGCCGGTGAGCGCGGCGACGCGCTCGGCGAAGTCCGAGGTGCGGTAATTGATCACGTGCGAGTAGCCGTTTTCGAGCGCGATCGCGCCCTTCTCGTCGGAGCCGACCGTGCCGATCGCGGTCGCACCGATCGCCGCGAGCCATTGGCCGAGCAGCAACCCGACGCCGCCGGCGGCCGCGTGCACCAGCGCGCACTGGCCCGCACGGACGGGGAAGCAGGACGTGACCAGGAACTGCGCGGTCAATCCTTTCAGCATCACGCTTGCCGCGGTCTCGAACGACACGCCGTCCGGAAGCTTCACCAGACGATCCGCCGGCACGATGCGCCGCTCGCGGTACGCGCCGAGCGGCATCGTGTACGCGACCCGGTCGCCGGCGGCGAACTCCGCGACCCCGGGCCCGACCGCTTCGACCACGCCGGCCGCTTCGCTGCCCGGAATCAGCGGCGTCGCGGGCCACGCGTACAGACCGCTGCGGTAATAGGTGTCGAGGAAGTTCACGCCGATCGCCCGGTGCGCGATCCGTACCTCGCCCGTTCCCGGCGCACCGGTCTCGAGCACGGTCCATTCGAGCGCCTCGGGGCCGCCGGGAGCCCGGACGATGATCCCGCGATCGGCTCCGCCCTCGCCCACGGCGCTCAGCCCGCGCGGCTCTTCGCGGCGGGCAGGGAGTTCGCGAACCGCCGGATGCGTGCGCTCGCCTCGCGCAGCACGGGTTCGTCGGTCGCGACGAAGACGCGCACGAACCCTTCCGTCTCCCGTCCGAACGCCCCGCCGTCGAGCACCGCGACGCGCTCGGCCTCGTAGAGCCCGCGCATGAACTGGTAGCCCGTGAGTCCGGTCGCACGCACGTCGAGCAGCATGAACATGCCGGTCTCGGGAGCCGCGCAGGTCAGGTTCTTCGCGCCGCGCAGTTCGCCGAGCAGCAGGTCCCGGCGGGCGGTGCAGTACTCGCGGGTGCGCGCCTCGGCCTGCGGCGCGATCGAGATCGCGGTCGCGGCCGCCTCCTGCACGAAACCCGGCAGTCCGAACAGCATGCACATGACCAGCGACTCGACGTGGGCCGCGAACGCGCGCGGTCCGGCGACCCAGCCGGCGCGCCAGCCCGGCATCGCATGCGTCTTCGACAGACTGCAGATCGTCACCACCTGTTCGGGCAAACGCGTCGCAAGGCCCGGGACCCGTCCGCCGGGCGCGATGCCGGCGTAGACCTCGTCGGCGACGACCCACAGCGAATGCCGCTCGGCGAGATCCCCGATCACCGCGAGCTCCGCCTCGTTCGTGATCACGCCGGTGGGGTTGCTCGGGGTCGCCAGGAAGATCGCGCGGGTCCTCGGCGTGATCGCCCGCTCGAGCGCTTCGAGGTCGATCCGGAAGCCCGTGCGCGCGGGCGCCGGTACGCGCACCAGGCGGGCGCCGGACACCTCGATCGTCGCCGGATAGGTCGTGTACATCGGATCGAACGAGATCACCTCGTCGCCCGGGCCAGCGAGGCACAGCGACGTCGCGAACAGCCCGTTCTGCGCACCCGCGAGCACGACGATCTGATCGGCGCTCGCCCGCTGCCCGGTTCGCGCCGCGTGCAGGGCGGCGATCGCCTCGCGCAGGTGCTGCCGTCCGGTGGTCGGGGTGTAGTGGGTGTCGCCGGCGCGGATGCACTCGATCGCGCGCTCGCGCACGGCATCCGGCGTCTCGAGATCCGGGTCCCCGGCGCTCAGCAGGATCACGTCTTCGCCACGATCTCGCGCGGCCCGTGCCTCGTAGTGCGTGATCCAGGCATCGGCGCCGTCGCCGGCGATGCGTTCGACCAATGCGGAAAACTTCATCGTCTCGATCCTCTCGTCTTGCCTAGCGCATGACCGACTTGCATACTTCCGGCCCCGTAACGCGCACTTCCGCGCGCCGCTAGCAAGGGCTCACCGATGTCGATCACTGTCGGGCGGTATCTCGTCGAAACCTTGGCTGCCAATGATATCGACACCGCGTTCGGAATTCCCGGGGTTCATACCCTCGAGTTCTATCGCGGACTCGCGCACTCGAAGATCCGGCACGTGCTGGTGCGCCACGAGCAGGGGGCCGGATTCGCCGCGGACGGCCACGCCCGCGCGAGCGGTCGCCCGGCGGCCGCGTTCGTGATCTCCGGGCCCGGGCTCACCAACGTGCTCACCCCGGCCGGGCAAGCGTACTCCGATTCGGTTCCGATGCTGGTGATCGCGAGCACGCCGCCGCGGGCGACGCTCGGCAAGGCCTGGGGCGTCCTGCATGAATTGCGCGATCAGCACGCGCTCGCCGACCGTGTCTTCGGGATCGCCCGCTCGGCCCGGTCCGCCGAGGACGTGCGCGACCACCTGCGCGCGTGCCTCGCCTCGCTACGCAGCGGACGGCCCCGCCCGGCGTACCTGGAGGTGCCACTCGATCTGCTCGGCGAGAGCACCGACCTCGTGCCGGAGCGCTTTCCTGCGCCGCCCTCGCCGGGCGCAGGCGACCCGGCGGCGATCGAGGAAGCGACGCGGCTGCTGAACGCGGCCGAGCGGCCATTGATCGTCGCCGGTGGCGGCGCGGTGCACGCGGCGGGCGAACTGCGCATCCTCGCGGAGCGCCTCGACGCGCTGCTGGTCACGACGACCGCCGGCAAGGGGATCCTGCCGGATCGCCACGAGGCCCACCTCGGCGCATCGCTCCCCTATCGCGAGACGCAGGAGCTCGCGGCATCCGCGGACGTCGTGCTCGCGGTCGGCACCGAGATCGCGGAAACGGACATCTACTGGTCGACCCGGCTCGCGCTCGGCGGCCGCATGATCCGTATAGACGTCGACCCGGCGAAGCTCGCCGATCACTACGGCGCCGCGGTGCCGATCCTGGGCGACGCGCGCCGCGCGCTCGAGGCGCTGCTGCCCGGGGTCGAGTCGCGCAGCGGCTGGCGCACCCGGCTCGGCGGCGCGGCGGCGGTGCGCGCGCGGATCGACGCGTCCTGGAATCCCGCCGCGCGGACCTTTTCGACGGTGCTCGCCGCGATCCGCGCGGGCCTCCCCGCCGACGGCGTCGTGTTCAGCGACATGACCCAGATCGCCTACCACGGCAACTATGCGTTCCCGGTCGACCGGCCCGGCTGCTGGTTCCACCCGTCCGGCTACGGCACGCTCGGCTTTGCGCTGCCGGCCGCCGTCGGCGCGAAGATCGCGCTGCCGACGCGCGCGGTGCTCGCGCTCGCGGGGGATTTCGGCCTGCAGTTCACCCTCGGCGAATTGATGACCGCGGCGGAGAGCGCGCTCGCGCTGCCGATCGTCGTGTGGAACAACGCGGCGCTCGGGCAGATTCGCGACGACATGACGGCAGCGGGCATCCCGCCGCTCGGCGTGATCGCGCGCAACCCGGATTTCCAGGCACTCGCGCGCGCCTGCGGCGTGCGCGCCGTGCGGATTCGCGGTGACGAAGGCCTCACCGCGGCGGTGCGCGAAGCGCTCGCCGCGAGCGGACCGACCCTGATCGAGATCACGGAGGGACCGAAGAATGCTTGACCGACCACTCGCCTGTGCGGCACTCGCCGCGATCGTACTCGCGCCGCCCGCGTTCGCCGCGCGCACCCTGCACGTCGTCGAACACGCGCTGACCGACCGTGTGCTCGATCTCGGCGCGAAGGGCGACTCGCGCGGCGACCTGCTGACGTTCGCGAACCCGATATTCGATGCGGCCAACAAGACCCAAGTCGGCAGCGACCAGGGGTTCTGCATCCGCGTCGTGAAGGGCAAGAGCTGGGAATGCTTCTGGACGCTGCTGCTGCGCGATGGGCAGATCACGGTCGAGGGTCCGTACCGCGACGATCGCGACTCGACCTTGACCGTGACCGGCGGCACCGGCACCTACGCTGGCGCCCGCGGCTCGATGACGCTGCACGCGCGCGACGCGAAATCGACGAGCTACGACTTCATTTACCACTTGCTGTAGACGAGCGTTCCCGATGAGTTACACCGCAGACGACTGCGCGCGTTGCCGCGCGGATTTTCCGGCGCTGCGCGCGATGCGCGGCGGCGCACCGATTGCGTACCTCGACGGCCCCGGCGGCAGCCAGGTCCCGCTCGCGGTGATCCGCGCGATCGAGGACGTGTACGCGAACTGCAACGTCAATACCGGCGGCGCGTTCGCGCCGTCGCGCGACGTCGGCCGGCGTCTGCACGAAGCGCGCAGCGCGGTCGCGACCTTTCTCGGCGCGGCCGGCCCCGAGACGATCTCCTTCGGTCAGAACATGACGACGCTGTGCTTCTCGCTCGCGCACGCGATCGGTCGCACCCTCGAGGCGGGCGATGCGATCGTGATCACCGAACTCGATCACGAGGCTAACCGCGGCCCGTGGCTGATGCTGCGCGAGCGCGGCGTGGTCGTTCGCGAGGTACGACTGCGGCAAGACGGCCGACTCGACCTCGACGATCTCGCGGCGAAGATCGACACCCGCACCCGGCTGGTCGCAATCGGCGCATCCTCGAACGCGCTCGGCACGGTGAACGACCTCGCGCTCGTGCGACGGCTGTCGGCTGCGGTCGGCGCGTTGATGGTGGTCGACGCGGTGCATTACGCGCCGCACTTCCCGATCGACGTCCAGGCGCTCGGCACCGACTTCCTGCTGTGCTCGGCGTACAAGTTCTACGGGCCCCACGTCGGCATCCTGTACTCGCGCCCGGGCGCGTTGGAGCGCCTGCCGACCGATCGACTGTCGGCGCAGAACCCGGCGCCGCCCTACCGGTTCGAGACCGGGACCCTGAATGCCGCCGCGATCCACGGGGTGCGCGCGGCGATCGACTACCTCGAGTCGCTCGGCCGCGGCGCGAATGCACGTGAACGCCTCGTCGACGCGATGACCGGCATCGCGGCCTACGAGCACGGACTCGCGGCCGACTATCATCGTCGGGTCGCCGACCTGCCGGGTGTGCGCCGGTACGGACCCGGCTTCGACGATCCTGCCCGCGCACCGACGGTGTCGATCACGTTCGACGGACGCACGGCCGGCGAGGTCGCCGCGCAGCTCGACGAGCGCGGTCTGTGCATCTGGGACGGCGACTTCTATGCGGTACGGGTGATCGAGGTGCTCGGACTCGCGGATCGCGGCGGCCTGCTGCGCACCGGGTTCTCGCTCTACAACACCCGCGAGGAAGTGGATCGCCTGCTCGCCGCGCTCGAGGAGATCACGCGCGCGCGCCGTTGAACTTGCGTGCGGTACCCCGATCTAAGCACGCACACGGCTTGCCATAGGCGAGGACCCCGATGATGAAGCTTACCCTGGCGGCGCTCGCGCTCATCGCCGCGACGCTCGCTGCGGCGCCGGGCTGGGCCGCGAGCGATCCCACCTCCCAGCAGATCTATCAGGCCGCCCGCGCGGGCAATCTGGACCAGGCGCAGGCGATGATCGACCAGGTCCTGAAGGATCACCCTCGGAGCGGCAAGGCGCATTACGTCGCCGCGGAGCTCGCCGCACGCGAGGGCCACCTCGCGATCGCCCGCGCCGAACTCGCTCGGGCCGAGACGCTCGCGCCCGGCTTGCCGTTCGCGCGAGCCCGCTCGGTGAGCGCGCTGCAGGCCGAGATCGGCCTGCGGGCGAACCCGCTGCAAGGCGGGAGAGCCACGCCGCGTCATCGCTTTCCCTGGGGCGGTGCGCTGCTGCTCGGCGCGATCGTCCTGCTCGTGCTGTCGCTGCTGCGGCGGCGGACGCCGGGGCCCGCGTACGGCACGACCCTCCCGTCGGGTGGCGCGTTCGGCGCGATGCCGCCGGGAGGACCTTATGCGGGACCCTACGGCGGCCCGGGCACCTATGGACCGGGAAACCCGGTGGGCGGGGTGCCGCCGGCGGGCGGGATCGGCTCCGGGATCGTCGGCGGTCTCGCGTCGGGCCTCGGCATCGGTGCCGGCGTGGTCGCCGGCGAGGAACTCGCGCAGCATCTGTTCAACGGCCAGAGTGGCGGCCTCGGCGGCCTGGGTTCCGCTCCCGGCGGCATGCTCGCGGATCCCGGCGCATCGAACGCCGATATGGGCGGGAACGATTTCGGGATCACCGGCGACCCCGGCTCGTGGGACGACGGCGGCGGGACCGACTTCGGTGGAGGCGGCGACGACGGCGGCGGCTGGAACTAGGCGCGCACCTCAGCCGTCGCGCGCGACGGCCGCGTCGATCGTGTCGATGAGGCGCCCGAGCCCCGTGGAGATGTCCTGATGGACTGCGCCGAGAAAGAATGCCGGTGCCGCGACGAGGCGGCTGCGGCGCGCCCCGTCGACGTGCTCGCGAACCTTCTGCAGATAGATGTGATCGTCCATCTCGGCGGTGTAGCGCACCGGATCCAGACCGATCTCGACCGCGTAGCGATGTAGATCCTTCGGGCCGAGCCGCGCGGCGTGCCGATAGAGCGCGTCGTGCATTTCCCAGAATTTTCCCTGAGCCGCGGCCGCTTCCGCAGCCTCCGCGGCGAGCACCGCGTGCGCGTGCTCGAGCTCCGAGGGAAAATGCCGATAGATCACCTGGAGATGCGTCGGGTACCGTTCGAGCAGCATCCGCACGGTCGGGGCGGCCGACCGGCACGCCGGCGACTCGAAATCGCCGTACTCGATCAAGTTCAGGCGCGCGTGCGCGGCACCCCGGCGATGATCTTCGGGCTGCGGTGGCACCGCCAGCACGACCGATGGCGTCTTCATCCTCAAGGCCCTCCCGGGCTCAGCCCACCAGGATCCGCGGCTTCTCCTTCAACCCGTCGATGATCAACTGGTTCACGCGGCGCACGAACGCGGCCGGATCCTCCAGCTCGCCACCCTCGGCGAGCAGCGCCTGATCGAATAATACCCGCGCGAGCTCGGTGAACGCGACCTCCTCCGGCGTGTCCTTGAGGCGCTCGATCAGCGGATGCTTCGGATTGATCTCGAGGATCGGCGGGCTGTCGAACGGATTCGACTGGCCGGCCTGCTTCAGGATCCGTGCCATCCGCAGCGACATGCCGTGCTCGGCGAACACCAGGCACGCGGGCGAATCCGTGAGTCGCGACGACAGGCGCGCGCGATCGATCTTCCCGTCGAGCGCCTTCGCGAGGCGTTCGAGCGGCTCCTTGAACGCCGCTTCCTCGGCGATCCGGTCCGGCGTCTGGATCGCGGGCGCGACGTCCGCCGCCGCGCTCGCGGCGCTCGCGAGGGGTTTCCCGTCGAACTCGCGCAGGTGCCCGACGACCCATTCGTCGATCCGGTCGGTCAGCAGCAGCACCTCGATTCCCTGCGCACGAAAACCCTCGAGATGCGGGCTGTTGCGCGCGGCGGTCTCGGTGTCCGCGGTGAGGTAGACGATGGACTTCTGGTCCGGCTTCATCCGCGCGACGTAATCGGCGAGCGTGACCCAGCCGGATTCGGTCGTGGAGCGCAGGCGCAGCAGCTTCGCTATCCGCGGGCGCAGCGCCGGGTCCTCGATGATCCCCTCCTTCAGCACCGCACCGAAACTCGTCCAGAACTCGGCGTAGCTCGCGGCGTCCGATCCCGCGAGCTCCTCGAGCAGGTCGAGCGTGCGCTTCACGAGCGCCGCGCGGATCTTGTCGACGGTGCGATTGTTCTGCAGCAGTTCGCGGGAGACGTTCAGCGGCAGATCGGCGGTATCGACCAGCCCGCGCATGAAGCGCAGCCAGGGCGGCAGGAGCTCGGCCGCCTTGTCCATGATGAACACCCGCCTCACGTAGAGCTGGATGCCCGCGCGGTGCTCCCGGTCGAACAGCTCGAACGGCGCCCGCTTCGGCAGGTACAGCAGCGACGTGTATTCGAGCGCGCCCTCGACCTTGTTGTGCGCCCAGGCGCGCGCCTCGTCCTCGCCGTGCACGAGGTGCTTGAAGAACCCTTGGTAATCGTCCGCGGAGAGCTCGGACTTCGGTCGCGTCCAGAACGCCTTCGCCTGGTTCAGCGTCTCGCGCCGGTCGCCCGACTCCAGCACGACGGGTACGCCGAGGTGATCGGAGTACTTGCGCACCAGGTCCCGCAGGCGCCATTCCTCGAGGAATTCCTTGTCGTCGTCGCGCAGGTGCAGGATCACCTCGGTACCCCGCTCGACGCGCTCGCTCGTACCGATCTCGTAGGCCCCCTCGCCGTTCGACTCCCAGCGCACCGCGTCGGCGTCGGCGCGCTTGCTGTGCACGGTCACGCGGTCGGCGACGATGAAGGCCGAGTAGAAGCCGACCCCGAACTGACCGATCAGCTGTGCGTCCTTCGCCGCATCCCCGCTCAGGGTCTCCAGGAATCGCTTGGTCCCCGACCGGGCGATCGTGCCGAGGTTCTCGACGACCTCCTCACGACTCATACCGACACCATTGTCGACGACCGCGAGCGTGCCCGCGTCCGGGTCGACTCGCAGCCGGATCGCGAGCTCGTCGCCGCCGAGGAGTTCGGGCTTCCCGATCGCCTCGAAGCGCAGCTTCTCGCAGGCGTCGGAGGCGTTCGAAATCAGCTCGCGCAGGAAGATCTCCTTGTGCGAGTACAGCGAGTGGATCACCAGGCGCAGCACTTGCTGGGTTTCCGCCTGGAATTCCTTGCGCTCGGGGGTCGTATCGGTCGTCATGGTTGCACTCGATGGAACTGTCGGGTTCTGGGGCGCTGAGGCCCCGTTCGGGCCCAGTTGGGGGCGCCGGCGCGAACTTCAAGGCCGTCGGGGGTCCGCAGCCGGCTTGAAAATGGACGACCGCGGCCCGACCATGGCGATTGGGACGCGGATCCGGTCGACCGCGCTCCCGGTGGCATCGAGGCGACTATGAAACGCATCCTGTTGTTCCTGCTCACCAACATCGCCGTGCTGGCGCTGCTGTCGATCGTCGTGTTCATCGTCGAACGCCTGTTCGGCGTCCGGATGAGCGGCGGCGGCTATGGCGCCCTGTTGGTGTTCTCCGCGATCTTCGGCTTCGGCGGCGCGCTGATCTCGCTCGCGATGTCGAAGTGGATCGCGAAGCGCGCGATGGGCGTCCGGGTGATCGAGCAGCCATCCAACGCCGCCGAGCACTGGTTGCTCGCGACCGTCGCACGGCTCGCCGAGTCGGTGCACGTGCGCATGCCCGAGGTCGGCATCTTCGACGCCGAGGAGATGAACGCGTTCGCGACCGGCGCGCGGCGTGACGCGGCGCTGGTCGCGGTCAGTACCGGCTTGCTGCGCGGGATGACGCCGGCGCAGGTCGAGGCGGTGCTCGGCCACGAGATCAGCCACGTCGCGAACGGCGACATGGTCACGCTGACCCTGCTGCAAGGCGTGCTCAACACCTTCGTGATCTTCCTCGCGCGCGTGATCGGCAGCGTGGTCGATCGCACCGTGCTGCGCAATGAGCGCGAGGAGTCCGGCATCGGCTTCTTCCTGACGACGATGATCGCGCAGATCGTGCTCGGCATCTTCGCGAGCCTGATCGTCGCGTGGTTCTCGCGCTACCGCGAGTTCCGTGCCGACCGGGGCGGTGCGGACCTCGCCGGCCGATCCAACATGATCGGCGCGCTGCAAGCCCTCGAGCACAGCCAGGGCACGCCGATGCCCGAGCCGATGCAGGCGTTCGGGATCAACACCGAGCGCTCGCTGGGCCTGAAGCACCTGTTCATGACGCATCCGCCGCTGGAAGCGCGGATCGCGGCGCTGCGCGCTGCCTGACGCGCGCGACCCCGACCCGATGCCGCCGCGACCGCCCGCCCCGTCGACGCTCGCGGACCTGCGCGCCGTGGTCGGCGCGGGCGGAGCGCTCGATGCGCGCGCCGACGTCGCACCGTACGTCGAGGACTGCCGCGGGCTCTATCACGGGACGACCCCGCTCGTGCTGCTGCCCTCGAGCGTCGAGGACGTCGCACGAATCCTCGCGATCTGCGATCGGGACGGCGTCGCGGTGGTACCGCAGGGCGGCAATACCAGCTACTGCGGCGGCGCAACCCCCGGCGAGCACGGCGGCGAGATCGTGATCGCGATGCGCCGCCTGAACCGGATTCGCAGCGTCGACGCGGCGAATGATTCGATGATCGTCGAGGCCGGCTGCACGCTCGCGGCTGCGCAGGACGCGGCACGCGCGGCGGGACGGCTCTTCCCGCTGTCCCTGGGGTCGGAAGGCAGCGCGCAGATCGGCGGCAACCTGTCGACGAACGCGGGCGGCACCGCGGTCCTGCGCTACGGCATGATGCGCGACCTCACGCTCGGGCTCGAGGTCGTGCTCGCCGACGGCCGGATCCTGCGTTCGCTGCAGCCGCTGCGCAAGGACAACACCGGATACGACTGGAAGTCGCTGTTCATCGGTGCCGAGGGCACGCTCGGCGTGATCACCGCCGCGGCCCTGAAGCTGTTCGCACTGCCGGCGGACACCGCGACCGCGCTCGCGGGCGTACCCTCGCCGGCCGCGGCGCTCGACCTGCTGATGCGCTTGCGCGAGCACTTCGGCGAAGCGATTTCGAGCTTCGAGCTGATGCCGCGGCGCGCGGTCGAGATGACCGTGCGCCACGTCGACGGTGTCGCGAATCCGCTCACGGACGAGCCGTCGCCATGGTTCGTGCTCGTCGAGATCGGCGCGAGCCGCGCGATCAGCGATCCGACGACGCGCCTCGGGGACGCGCTGGCCGCGGCCGCCGACGCCGCGACCGTGTCGGGCGCGATGCTCGCGACCTCCGCGACGCAGGCGCAGACGTTCTGGCGGCTGCGCGAATCGGTGCCGGAGGCGCAACGGCGCCACGGTGCGAGCCTCAAGCACGATCTGTCGGTGCCGCTCTCCGCGATACCGCGGCTGATCGAGCTCGGCACCGCGCTGATCGAGCGCGTGGCACCCGACGGCGAGACGATCGCCTATGGACACGTCGGTGACGGGAATCTGCACTTCAACGTGAGCCAGCGACCCGGAACCGACCGGGCGGCGTTCCTCGCGCGACAGGCACCGCTCCAGGCGGCGATGTTCGACCTGACGACGGGCCTCGGAGGCTCGTTCAGTGCCGAGCATGGGATCGGACGCCTCAAGGTGGACGAGCTCGAGCGGCGCACCGATCCGGTCGAGATCGATCTGATGCGCACGCTGAAGCGCGCGCTCGATCCGAAGGGGATCATGAATCCCGGCAAGGTGCTGCGGTGAGCGGCGCCGCCCGGCGATGCGACGTCTGACGCTCCCGCGGCGCACGCCGCGGCTCGTGCTACGCGACTTCACGCCGGCGGACTTCGACGGAATCCTCGCGTATTCCTCCGATCCCCGCGTGACCCGCTATCTGTTCTTCGCTCCGCGCGATGCCGAGAGCACGGCCGACTACCTGGAGGACTTGCTCGATTCGCAGCGCGAGACGCCGCGCAGCCGCTTCGAACTCGCGGTCGTGGAGGAGGCCACGCAGGAGCTGATCGGTGCGTGCGACCTCTCCCGGATCGAGCGCGGGGTGTTCGACCTCGGCTACATGCTGGGCACCGCGCACTGGGGCCGCGGTTACGCGACCGAAATCGCACGCTCGCTCGCCGAAGCCGCGTTCCTCGAGCTGCGCGCCGCGCGCGTGATCTCGACCGTGGACGTGAACAACCGGGCATCGATCCGCGTGCTCGAGAAGCTCGGGATGCGCTGGGAAGCGGTGTATCGCAAGCACCGTCGCGCAAAGAACCGATGGTGGGACTGCCACCTGTACGTGCTGCCGCGCGAGGTATGGGAAGCCGAGCAGGCGCGCCGCGCGAGCGCACCGGACGCGCCGTCACCGCCCGCGGCTCAAGGCTCCTCGCCGCCGTCGTCCTCGCCGTCGCCGTGATCGTGCTCGCGAGCGCGTCGCGCGTGCTCGCGCTGCTTCGCGCGCTCGATCACGTCCTCGCTCGGCATCCCGAGCCGGGTGCTCGCGCGCAGGGTGAGCAGTCCACCGACCAGCGCACCGACGACCACCAGAATCGCGAGGATTGCGTGGATCATGGCTGGATCGGACGGATCAGGCCCTCCTGACAGGCGCTAGCGACCAGTCGCCCGTCGGTCGAGAAGATCTCGCCGCGGGCGAAGCCGCGCGCCCCGGACGCGCTCGGACTATCGGTCGCGTACAGCAGCCACTCGTCGACGCGCAGCGGGCGATGGAACCACATCGCATGATCCACGCTCGCCATCAGGATCCGGTCGGAGACGAACGACACGCCGTGCGGCATCGCCGCCGTGTCGAGCAGATGAAAATCGGACACGTAGGCGAGCAGCGCCCGGTGCAGCGACTCGTCGTCCGGGAGGCGGTCGATCGCGCGGAACCACACGTGCCGCCGCGCCGGCCGCTTCGGCGGATCCGGCAGCTCCATCGGCTCGACGAAGCGGAACTCGAACGGGCGCTTCTGCTCGAGCCGGCGGCGCTGATGTGCGGGCAGGCTCGCGAGCAGCTCGCGCAGCTGGATCTCGGGATTCGGCAACTCGTCCGGTGGCGGAACGGAGGGCATCGGGCTCTGATGGTCGAAGCCGCCCTCGGCGGACTGGAACGACGCGGACAGATTGAAGATCTGCTCGCCGTGCTGGATCGCAACGACCCGGCGGGTCGCGAAATGGTTGCCGTCGCGGGCGCGGTCCACTTCGTAGACGATCGGCGCGTTGAAATCCCCGCGCCGCAAGAAATAGGCGTGCAGCGAGTGCGCGCGTCGACCGCCGTCGACGGTCGCCTCCGCGGCCGCCAGGGCTTGGCCGAGAACCTGTCCGCCGAACACCTGGGGGCTCCCGATGTCGCGACTCTCGCCGCGGAACAGGTCGAGCTCCAGACGCTCGAGCGTCATCACCTTCAGCAGATCCTCGAGCAGTCGGTTCATCGGGCGTTCAGGCCGCTTCGCCGCCGTCGACGCCGAGCCGCTTCTGCATGATCGGACTCGTGGTCGTGTACTGCAGGAACTGCCGCTTCTCCGGATACAGGTGATGCTGGATCCCGAACGCGGCGAGCGCCGCCTCGTGGAATCCGCTCAGGATCAGCTTTTTCTTCCCCGGATAGGTATTGATGTCGCCGATCGCGAAGATCCCCGGAACGCTGGTTTCGAACCTCTCCGTATCGACCTTGAGCGCCTTCTTGTCGAGTTCGAGCCCCCAGTCGGCGATCGGACCGAGCTTCGGGTGCAGTCCGAAGAACACCAGGAGCTGCTCCGCGGGCACCGTGACCACGTGATCGCCGGGAGTACGCACGTCGACGGACTCGAGCCGCGGGCCGGTGCTGCGATGCGCGACCACGTTCCCTTCGAGCAGCTGCATCCGGTTCGTGGCGACCAGCTCGCGCATCTGCGCGACGGTCGACGGCGCACCACGGAATTCCGGACGCCGGTGCACGAGCGTGAGCGAGCGGGCCTTGCCGCACAGCGCGACGGTCCAGTCGAGCGCGGAATCGCCGCCGCCGCAGATCACGAGGTCCTTGCCGTGGAAATCGCTCGCGCTCTTCACGCGGTAATGCAGGCTCTCGCCCTCCAGCGCGTCGATCCCCGGGACCGAGAGCCGCCGCGGCTGGAAGGACCCCACGCCCGCGGCGATCACGACGGTGCGCGCATCGAAGCGCGTGCCCGTCGTGGTCTCGAGCCGGAAGCGGCCATCCGCCCCGCGCGCAAGTCCCGTCACTTCCTGTCCCAGGTGGAACGTCGGATTGAACGGCTTGATCTGCTGCAGGAGACGATCGACGAGTTCTTGCGCGCCGCAGACCGGGATCGCGGGGATGTCGTAGATCGGCTTGTCCGGATAAAGTTCGGTGCACTGACCGCCGACGTGCGCGAGCGTATCGATCACGTGCGCGTGGATCCCGAGCAGGCCGAGCTCGAACACCTGGAACAGGCCCGCGGGGCCCGCCCCGATGATCACGACGTCGGCTTCGATCGGGGTGTTGGCGGCGGGCTGGATGTTGTCGGACGGCATGCGCGGAATTTCCCTGGCGAGTGTGGCGAGGTGCGGCGAATTGTAGCCGAATGGCGCGCGTTCGGCAGGCGCGACCGGACTCGGTGGCCGGTGCTTGCCTGCGCGGCCATGATCGCGCAGGCTCGCGCCCATGACGACCTTGATCTGGTTTCGACGGGACTTGCGCCTCGCGGACAATCCGGCGCTCGATGCCGCCGCGCTCGATGCCGCCGCGCGCGATGCCGCGGTGATTCCGGTCTACGTCCACGCGGACGAGCGCGAGGACGGCTGGCCACCCGGCGCCGCGAGCCGCTGGTGGCTGCACCACAGCCTCGCGGCCCTCGCGGCCGACCTCGATCGGCTCGGCTCCCGGTTGACGCTGCGTGCCGCGGGCGCAGCGGACGACGCGCTCCTCGCGCTCGCTCGCGAGACCGGCGCGACTCGCGTCGTGTGGAACCGGCGCTTCGAGCCCGCGGCGGCCGCGCGCGATCGGCGCATCGAGGCGGCGCTGCGCGCCGCCGGCGTCGCGACCGAGACCTTCAACGCGTCGCTCCTGCACGAACCGGAAGCGATCGCGAATCAGGCCGGCCGGCCGTTCCAGGTATTCACGCCGTTCTGGCGCAACTGCCTCGCGCGGCCCGATCCCGCGGAGCCGCTCGATGCGCCGCGGCACCTGCCGCCGCCGGCGCGCTGGCCGCGGTCGGTGTCGCTCGACGAACTCGCGTTGCGGCCCACGCGGCGCTGGGACGCGGGCCTCGAGGAGAACTGGCGACCGGGCAGCCGCGGCGCCACGGACCGCCTCGCCGCGTTCGTGCGCGAGGCGTTCGGCCAGTACGCCGCCGAGCGCGATCGACCCGACCGCACCGGCACGTCGCGCCTGTCGCCGCATCTGCATTTCGGCGAGATTGGCCCGCGCCAGATCTGGCACGCGGTTCGCACGTTCGCGACGCCGCGCCGGCTGCGATGGCGCGAGTCGCAATTCCTCGCCGAGATCGGTTGGCGCGAATTCGCGCACCACCTGCTGCACCATTTTCCGCAAACGCCGACCGAGCCGCTGCGCCCCGCGTTCGCCGATTTCCCGTGGCGAACCGATCCGGCGGGGTACGCCGCGTGGCGCCGCGGGCGCACCGGTTACCCGATCGTCGATGCCGGCATGCGGGAACTGTGGCACACCGGCTGGATGCACAACCGCGTGCGCATGATCGTGGGTTCGTTCCTGGTCAAGGACCTGCTGCTACCCTGGACCGACGGCGCCGCGTGGTTCTGGGACACCTTGGTCGACGCCGACCTCGCCGCGAATACGCTCGGCTGGCAATGGGTCGCGGGGTGTGGTGCGGATGCCGCGCCGTACTTCCGGATCTTCAACCCGACCTCCCAGGGCCAGCGCTTCGACCCCGAGGGCGCGTACGTGCGCCGCTACCTGCCCGAGCTCGCGCGCGTGCCGGCCGAGTGGATCCACGAGCCCTGGAAGGCGCCGGCGGCGGTGCTGCACGAGGCGCGCGTGACGCTCGGCGTCGATTACCCGCGCCCGATCGTCGATCACGCCGCCGCACGCGGCCGCGCGCTGATCGCGCTCGCGTCGATCACGCCGCCGGCGCGCCCGCGCGGCTGATCCGTGAGCCCGGTCGCCGCGCTCAGTCGCGCGGCAGATGCGCGAGGATCCGATCCGCGATCGCCGCGTAATGTCCGTCGAAGTGGTGTCCGCCCGGCAGTTCGACCGAGATCGCCCAGGGGCTCTTCGAGTGCGCGCAGGTTGCCTCGCGATCGCTGCGGCCGTACAGGCACAGATAGTGCGAGCCGGACCAGCGTGCGAGTTCCGGCGCGGTCGGAATCCCGCCGCGGTTGCTGCCGAGCCAGTTCGCGACGTGGAATTCGAATTGCGCGCTGTCGCTGATGCCGAGCAGCGCGGTCAGGCCGACGATCGCGTGGGTCGCGGGCGGCAACCGGTTGATCATGAACGGCAGCGTATCCGCGCCCTGCGAATAGCCGACCAGGAGCACGCGCGACTTGCCCCACTGCTGCGCGAAATGCCGCAGCACCCGATCCAGGTCCTCGGCGGCGCCCTCGGGCGTGCGCGGCGACCAGAAGTACCGCAGCGAATCCCACCCGACCATCGGGATCCCGTGCGCGGCCAGCGTTTGCGAGATTTCCCGATCGATGCCGACCCAGCCGCCGTCCCCTGACAGGAACACCCCGAACCACGGACTGTGGGTGCCAGGCGCGGCCGGAATCACCGCGAGCGGCAGATCGTCGACCGGGGGCATCGGCCCGTGAAACGGGGTCGCACCGGGTGGGTGCGCGACCGCGGACGCGGCGGCCGGTGCCGGAGACGCGGCCGCTGCCGGGGCTTCGGCGGCCGACGGCGTCGGCGCGGACGCGGTCAGGCGCGCGAACGCCGCCTTGAACTGCGGCATCCAGTTGCGCTCGACGCCGTAGCCGTGGCCGACCTTCGGCAGTGACACCATCTGCGCGCCCGGAACACGCGCGATGAAGCGCCGGGTCGGGGCGATCGGGCAGACCTGGTCGATCTCGCCTTGCAGCGAGATCCAGCGTCCGGGGAGCGCCTTCGCCGGCAGGAAATTCACGCCCCGGAGCACGCCGTGCCGATCGCGGCGCGGGACCGCATGGATACCCGAACCGGTGCACACCGGCTTGATGAGATCGAGGTCGGGGCAGAACCCGAGACTCAGCGCACCCTTGAACAGTCCGTCCGGCGACTCGACGAGCGCCGCATACACGAGCGTCGCCCCGGAGGAGTAGCCGACCAGGGTCGGCTGCAGGTAATGCGGCACGCCGAGCGTCGCCTGCACGTAGTGACTCAGGTTCTCGAAGTCCACCGCGAGCGAGACGCAGCTTCCCCGGGCGCCGCGCAGCGCCCTGAGGTAGTGACGCACGTCGATCCCGACGACGATCGCGTGCTCGTGCGCGAGCGCGCGCGCCATCGACACGACCCCGAGGTTCCAGCCGCCGTCTCCGGAGACGAACATCACGAAATTCCGCGCAGGACCGACGCTCGGATAGACGGTGACCGCGCCGAAGCGCTCGAAATGCAGCACGCGCACCGGGGCGGCCGCGGCACACGCAGCGAACGACAGCGCGGCGAACAGGCCGGCCCAACGACTTGCAGATCTTCGCATCGTCACTCCTTGCGCGGTTCCTCGCTCGTGCCCGGCCCCTTGCCGACCACGCGGCGCGGGCCGCCGGAAATCAGGTTGGTCACATCGAGCAGCGCGCCAGCCATCGACAGTCCGCCGGGCGCCGCGAGGTAACGCGGCCGCCAGACCGGCTCGAACTTCTCCTTGAACTTGCGCAGCCCTTCGAAGTGGTAGAACTCCTCGCCATAGCGCTGCACCAGCCGACCGACCTTGTGCCACGCCGGCGCGAGCGGGTGCACCTCGAGTCCCGACAGCGGCGCCATCCCGAGGTTGAACCGCCGGTAGCCCGCGCGTTGTCCCCAGGCCATGCACTCGACCAACAGGTAATCGATCACGGATTTCGGTGCGGCGGCGCCGTAGCGCATCAGGTCGACCGACAGTTCCTCATCCTTCCCGGCGCTCCACAGATTGGCGAACGCGACGATCACCCCCTCGCGCTCGACGACCGCACAGGCGAATCGCCGCAGGTACGACTCGTCGAAATAGCCGAGCGAAAAGCCCTTCTCGCCGCTTCGGTCCACGAGCCATTCGTCCGAAACCTCCCGCAGCCGCGGTAGCACCGCCGCGACCGCCTCGCGAGACACCACGCGGAAGCCCGCGCCGTCGCGCTCGGCCCGGCGGTGCGCCTGGCGCAGGTCCGCACGCGCCGCCCCCTCGAGCGTGAAACCCGCGAGATCGACCAGCGCCTCCTCACCGAGCTTGGTGAGCCGCAGGCCCAGGTCGATATAGATCGACAGGTTCTCCGGGGTCACCTGATAGAACACCGGCGACGCCGCCATGTCGTCGCACAGTTCGACGAACCGCCACGCGAGCGGCTCGCGCTCGGCGACCGGCCCGATCGGATCACCCATCGCGATCCAGCTCCCGCCCGAGACCTGGTACATGAGGTACGCGCTGTGCGCGTCGTTGAACAGCAGGTTCTTGTCGCCGAGGAGCGCGAGGTTCGCGGTCGTGTCGCCGGTGGAGTGCAGGATCGTCTCGACGCGATCGAGATCCGCCTCGGTCGGCACCGAGACCAGCGGCACCGCCGGGCGCAGCACTCGCCACAGGCCGTACACGGCCGCGAGGATCACCGCGAACAGCAGCGCCCGCAGGCTTCGTGGGGCCTCCGCGCGCAGCGCGAACTCCCACCACAGATCGTTCGCGTACGGAACGTGCCGGTACGAGAACGCGACCAGCCAGGCGGTCGTCGCGAGCACGATCACGAGCGCCGCGACCCAGCGCACCGAGAAGCGCTGATCGAGGAGCGATGCGCGCCGCGGAAAGCGCGAGCGCGCGAGCAACAGCACGCCGCCGACCGCGACCATCACGAGCGCGTCCTGGTAGTCGAAGCCCTTCAGCAACGACAGCACCGCGCCCGCCGCCAGGAGCCACATCGTGAGCCACCAGGCCGCGCTCAGGCGCCGGTAGAGCCCGTGCGCGATCACCAGGAGCGCGACGCCGACCGCGCTGCCGAGCAGGTGCGAGAATTCCAGCACCGGCAGCGGCACGAAGTGGCGCAGCAACGCGAAGCGCTGCCCGAGATCCGGGGTCGCACCGGAGAACAGCAGGACGGCCCCGGCGCCGAATACCGCGAGCGCGGCCGCTCGCGGCGCGACCGCGACGAGCCACGCGCGGCCGAACCGCAGCATCCGCTCCATCGACCCGCGGTGCACCCAGACCTCGTGCGCCCCGAGCATCGCGAGCGCGACCGTGAAGGGCACCAGATAGTAGATCGCGCGGTACGCGAGCAAGGACCCGAGCAGGCGGTCCGGGGGCACCGAGGGCATCAGCAGGAACAGCACCGACTCGAACACCCCGACGCCGCCGGGCACGCTGCTGACGACCCCGGCGGTGATCGCGATCAGGTACAGGCCGGCGAACGCGGTGAAACCGATCCCCGAGCCGCGCGGCAGCAACAGGTACAACGCCCCCGCGGTGCACAGCAGGTCGCCGCAGGCGACCCCGATCTGCGCGAACGCGACGTGGGGCTTCAGCACCGGCACGACGAACGGGCCGATCTGCAGCGACTCGCGGCGCATGAACGCGAGCACGAAATACACGAATACCGCGGCCAGCAGCGCCGCACCGCCCGCAAGCACGAGATGCGGATCGAGGTGCAGCAGTCGACCGGAGACCCGCCCGTTCGCGATCAGTGAAAGCCCGAGCAGGAACGCCGCGCCGAGGCCGAACGTGATCGAGCCGAACGCCACCACGGTCGCGATCTGCTTGGGTCGCAGGCCCTGGCCGGAGTACGCGCGAAAGCGGATCGCGCCGCCGCTGACCGCGTTCAGGCCGACGTTGTGGCCGACCGCGTACGCCATGAACGAGATCAGCGCGATCTTGTAGTACGGCATCCGCGCGCCGGCGAAGCGCACGCCGAGCAGCTCGTAGAGCGTGAGACAGCCGTATCCGGCGACCGCGAGCATCGCCGCGGCCGCGAGCGCGGTCCCGGGAATCGCGCGCAGCCGCACGACGATGTCCTGCCAGCGATACTGGCCGAGCACGTGGTGCAACCACCACAGCGCCAGCGCGAACAGCGCAATGCCGAGCATCGTCGTCCAGGCGGGGACGTGATGCGCCGGCGCCGATCGTTTCGAGGACCCGTTCTGCAACAGGGAAGGACTCGCAAAAATACCGTAATATCCGCCTATCGTATCAGCGCCGACGGCTTCGCGCCGCGCCGCGAAGCCGTACGCCGGGTTGTTTTTGCTTTCCTTTCAACAGGATGGTGGATGTCATGAGTTCCCCCGCAGCCGGCCGAGCCGTGGAAATGGACGCCTCGCAGATGTATCGGGAAGAGATATTCACCGATCGCCGGCTCGGCACCATCCGCAAGCTGATTCCGGTGACGGCGGACGGGAGCCCGGACCTCTCCCGGCCGGTGTTGTTCAGCGGCCAGGCCCAGGTGATGACCCCGGTCGGCGCGCTGCCGCTCACCTTCGACCTCGACGCGACGACGCTGGACGGCGCGATCGCGAAATTCGGCGCCGCCGCCGACGTCGCGATCCAGGAAACGATGCGCGAGCTGCAGGAGATGCGCCGCGAACAGGCCTCCTCGCTCGTGCTCCCCGACTCCGCCGCGCCGACGCTCGCCGGCCCGGGCGACCTGCTCGGCCGGGGACGCCCCCGGCGCTGAGACGCACGGTCCCGGCGGCGAGGGCGTGAGCTCGCTCGAGCAATTCGGCTACCGGGAAGAACTGCGACGATCGCTGACGACCCGCGATCTCGTCGTCTACGGGATGATCTTCATGGTGCCGATCGCGCCGTACGGCGTGTTCGGCTTCGTCTGGCAGGATTCGAAGGGCATGGTGCCGCTCGCCTACCTGCTCGGGCTCGCCGGCATGTTCTCCACCGCGGTGAGCTACGCGACGATGTCGCGCGAGTTTCCGGTCGCCGGGTCCGTGTACTCCTACGCCCGGCACGGGCTGCACGAGATCGCCGGATTCTTCGCCGGGTGGCTGATCCTGCTCGACTACATCCTGGTGCCGGCGCTGCTCTATCTGATGAGCGCGGCGGCGCTGCAGCCGATCCTGCCGCAGGTGCCCGCCGCAGCATGGCTCGGCGGCTTCATCGCGTTCAACGCGCTCGTCAATGTGCGCGGCGTGCACCTGACCGCGCGAGTGAACCGCGTGGTGCTGTGGATCGAGCTCGCCTCGCTCGCCGCGTTCGTCGGCGTCGGACTCTGGGCGCTCTACGGCACGCGGGTCGGCGGCGGCCTCACCTGGCGTCCGATCTACGACCCGGCGGTGTTCTCCCCGTCGCTGGTCGCCGGCGCGACCTCGATCGCGGTGCTCTCGTTCCTCGGCTTCGACGGGATTTCGACGCTCGCGGAGGAACACCGCGGCGCGGCCGACGCGGTCGGGCGCGCGACGCTGCTCGCGCTCACGTTGATCGGCGCGCTGTTCGTCGTGCAGACCTGGATCGCGAGCGATCTGGCGCGCGGAATGCACTTCGGCTCGCTCGCGACCGCGTTCTACGACGTCGCCGATCGGGCCGGCGGACGGTGGCTGCGGCTCGCGACGATCCTGGTGTCGGTGCTCGCGACCGGCGTCGCGAATGCAATGGCCGCGCAGGCCGCGGTGTCGCGGATCCTGTTCGCGATGGCGCGCGACGGACGCCTGCCGCGCGTGCTCGCGCGGGTACACCCGACGTTCCGCACCCCCTATTTCAGCACCGGCGTGGTCGCCGCGGTGTCCCTGGCGGTCGGCCTGTTGTTCGGCGGCCGGATCGACGACCTGAGCCGGGTCGTGAACTTCGGTGCACTGTGCGGCTTCGTGCTGCTGCACCTGTCGGTGATCAATCACTGCCTGCGCCGCCAGCGCAGTCGCCGCTGGGGGCGACACCTGGTGCTGCCGCTCCTCGGCCTCGCGGTGATCGGTTACGTGCTGGCCGAAATGAGCGCATCCGCGAAATGGCTTGGCGCGGCCTGGATCGCGATCGGCGCGGTCTATTACGTCGTGCTCGCTGGCCGGCTGCGCCGACCGGTCGCACTCGACCTGTGAATTGAGGCAAGATCGCGGGGCTCGAACCCACGACCGACCGGGAGGACGACGACCATGGACCACCGACTGCTCGCCGCGCTCGTCGCCGGCGCCGCGCTGATCGGCAGCGGCATCGCGCCGGCGAATGCCGACATGACGCTGCGCCAATATCAGCCGTACCTGCGCCGGGGGCACGTTCTGCCCGCTGCGATCCGCAATTACGTCGACGGACTCGGGACCGGTTTCGTCTGGGCGAACGCCTATGAGCTCGCGCGCAAGCGGCCGGCGATCTTCTGTTCGCCGCAACTGAAGCCCGGCGGCGACTACGTGGCGATGCTCGACGGGCAGATCACGCACCACCCCGGCGTTCGGGCGCCCTATGCGGCCGACACCACGCTCGCGATGATCCTGCTGGACGCGCTGGTGAACGAGTTCCCCTGCAAGGACGCGCCGGCGCAGTGACGGGTCAGGGAGGCCCGGGAATCCGGGCCTTCGCCCCGCCGCCGCGTGCAGCAAACCGTGCTCAGCCGCCGAACACCTTCTTCAGCAGCTCGGTGCTGCGCGCGGCGGGATTCTCCCGGATCGACTGCTCTTCCTCGCCGATCACGGTGAACAGCCCGTCCACGGTCTTGCGAGTCACGTAATCGTCGAGATTGAGCGGCCTGTCCTGGGGGTTCGCCGGCTTGCCGCCGAACGATTCCAGCGCGCCGAGCGCGCCGCCGATCTCGCCGCCGACGCCGCTCGAGGCGAACGCCTTGTACTTGCGGGTCACGCCCACGCTGTCGGTGGCCGCGGCGACGATCGGGTGGATTCGGGCGACGAGCGCCTTGCCTGCGACGCGCCGGAAATAGTCGGTCGCGGCGTGGTTGCCGCCGGTAAGAATGCGGCGGGCGTCGCTCAGAGTCATCTTCCGAATCGCGTCGCCGAATATCTGCGCGACCTGGGGAACCGCCCTCTCGGCGGCGCGATTCATGCTGAGCTCGAACGCATCGACCTTGGCACCCTCGCCCAGTTTGCGCGCGAGGTTTGCCGCCTGCTCGAGCCGGCCCGGCAACGGAATGCGGACCTTGGGGTTGTTCCAGAACCCGTTCTTGCGGCCGAGGCTGCGAATCGCGTTCTGGGTACCCTTCGCCAGCGCCTCCTTGAGGCCGGCCGCGATCTCGGTGGTGGGTAGACCCTGGCCCGGCTGAGCGGCATGGCGCGGCCCAGTGACCTGCTGCAACAGATCCTGGAACGGATTGCTGCCGGCATGAGCCGCCGGGAGACCGGTCGCGCTCAGCGCGAACGCGAACAAGGCATGTCGTACGGTGATGCGCATGACGACCTCGCGGATGCTCGAAGGACCGCCGTATAGTCTATCCGCCGGATCGACGCCGGGCACGGCGAACTCGCTCCTCGCGCAGGGGCTCCCTGGCGGATCGACGCGATGGGAGTACCATTCATCAATCGCTGGCGCCGGGCGTTGGTTTTCGAGGTTTCGACATGCCAGAGACGAAGGCCAGCTTGCGCTCTGCCCCACTCGCGGCGATGCAGGCGACCGATACGACCGATCCGCGGTACTACCATCGGGTGGTCGACTGCCAGTGGGCCTGCCCCGCCCACACCGACGTGCCGGAGTACATCCGGCTGATCGCGCAGGGTCGGTTCGACGACGCCTATCTGTTGAACCGCGAGTCGAACGTGTTCCCCGGGATACTCGGACGCGTCTGCGATCGACCGTGCGAGCCCGCCTGCCGGCGCGGGCGCGTCGAGGACAAACCCGTGGCGATCTGCCGCCTGAAGCGGGTCGCGGCCGATCTGAAGAGCACGGGAATCGCGGCGCGGCTGCCGAAGGCGCCGGCCGGCAAGAACGGCAAGCGCATCGCCTGCATCGGTGCCGGTCCCTCTTCCTTGACGGTCGCGAACGATCTGGCGCCGCTTGGTTATGCCGTGACGATCTTCGAGCGGCACGACGCGCCGGGCGGTCTGATGCGGACCAACATCCCCTCGTTCCGGCTGCCGCAGTCGGTACTCGACGAAGAGATCGGCGTGATACTCGATCTCGGCGTGTCGCTGCAGCTCGGCTCACCGATCGACAGCCTGAGCCGATTGCTCGCGGATCGGCGGTTCGATGCGATTTTCGTCGGTTCGGGCGCGCCGAAAGGCAAGGACCTGCCGCTGCCGGGCCGTGAAGCCGCCGGCATCCACATCGGCATCGACTGGCTCGAATCGGTCGCGTTCGGTCACACCGGTTCGATCGGCGAGCGCGTGTTGATCATCGGCGTCGGCAACACCGCGATGGACTGCTGCCGCACCTCGATGCGCCTCGGCGCGACGAGCGTGAAGGTCATGGCGCGCAAGCCGCGCAGCTTCTTCAAGGCGTCCGACTGGGAACTGGAAGATGCCGAGGAAGAACGCGTCGAGATCGTCGTGAACCACGCGCCGACGGCCTTCGTCGTCGACGCGGGCCGCGTGGTCGGCATGCGCTTCGATCGAATGGCGTACGACCTCGACGGCACCCGGATCGTCGCGGAGCGCGTCGTCGGCGAAGTGACGATTCCGTGCGACGAGGTGATCCTCGCGATCGGTCAGGAGAACGCGTTCCCGTGGATCGAGCGCGATACGGGCGTCGAGTTCGACCGGTGGGACCGGCCGGTCGTTGATCCGCTCACCTTCCAGTCGACCCGACCGGACGTGTTCTTCGGCGGCGACGCGGCGCAGGGACCGAAGAACATCATCTGGGCGGTCGAGCACGGTCATCAGGCCGCGCTCTCGATCCACGCCTACCTGAACGGGCTGGCGCCCGCGGACCGCCCGCGGGAGGCCGTCCGGCTCTCCAGCCGGAAAATGGGCCTGCACGAATGGGCGTACAAGAACGACTACGCACCGCTCGAGCGGCGCCTGGTACCGCACGTCTCGCTCAAGGAGCGGTTCAAGAAGATCAGCATCGAGGTCGAACTCGGCTTCACCGCGGAACAGGCCGCGCAGGAAGCGCAGCGCTGCCTGAACTGCGACGTGCAGACCGTGTTCGAGGCGCGGCAGTGCATCGAGTGCGACGCCTGCGTCGACGTCTGCCCGGTGGACTGCCTGACGATCGCCGCGAACGGTGCCGAGGCCGAGGTGCGTGCCCGGCTGCGGGCTCCCGCAATCGACCCGTCGCAGCCGCTGTACGTGTCCGCGCCGTTGAAGCAGACGGGCCGCATCATGGTGAAGGACGAGAACCTTTGCCTGCATTGCGGCTTGTGCGCGGAGCGCTGCCCGACCGCCGCCTGGGACATGCAGAAGTCCACCCTTCACTGGCCTCACGCCGACAACGGAAGCTCGCCATGTCAATCACCCGAGCGAAAGACCGCGTAAACGACTTCGTCGTCAAGATCGCCACCGTCAACGGCACCGGCTCGGCCAGCGCCAACGGGCTGCTGTTGAAGTCGATCTTTCGCAGCGGTGTGCCGGTCGTCGGCAAGAATTACTTTCCATCGAACATCCAGGGCCTGCCGACCTGGTACGAGATCCGCGTCACGCGCGAGGGGCACCGCGCGCGCTCCGGCCGCGTCGATCTGATGGTGGCCTTGAATCCCGAGACCTACGCGCGCGATCTGAAGGACGTCGCCTCCGGCGGCTTCTTCGTGTACGACTCGACCTGGCCGCGGCCGGCGCTCGAGAAACGCGACGACGTCACGGTGCTGGGCGTGCCGCTGGCGCGGCTCTGCAACGAGAATTTCGAGGGTGTACGCACCCGGATATTGATGAAGAACATCTGCTACGCCGGCGTACTCGCCGCGCTGTGCTCGATCGACCTGCAGATCATGCGCGGCCTGCTCGGCGAGATCTACGCGAAGAAGCCGAAGCTCGTCGACTCGAACATGAAGGCGATCCAATTGGGTTACGATTACGCGCACGCGAACTTCGATTGCCCGCTCGGCTTGCGCGTCGAGAAGATGGACTCGACCCGCGATCACGTGATGATCGACGGCAACACGGCCGCCGCGCTCGGCTGCGTCTACGCGGGCGCGACCGTCGGGGCGTGGTATCCGATCACGCCATCGACCTCGCTGATGGACGCGTACAAGGGATTCTGCGAGAAGCTGCGGGTCGATCCGGCCACGGGCCGCAAGAACTACCTGATGATCCAGGCCGAGGACGAGCTCGCCTCGATCGGCATGGTCGTCGGCGCCTCCTGGAACGGCGCCCGGGCGTTCACGGCGACCTCGGGGCCCGGCATCTCGCTGATGCAGGAATTCCTCGGCCTCGCCTATTACGCCGAGGTGCCGGCCGTGGTATTCGACGTGCAACGCGTCGGGCCGTCCACCGGCATGCCGACGCGCACGCAGCAATGCGACATTCACTCCGCGGCCTACGCCTCGCACGGCGACACGCGGCAGGTGTGCCTCTATCCGGCGAGCCCCGAGGAGTGCTTCGAATTCGCCGTGACCGCGTTCGATCTGGCCGAGCGGCTGCAGACGCCGGTGCTCGTGCTGTCCGATCTCGATATCGGCATGAACGACTGGATGTGCCCGCAGTTCCGCTGGGACGACGGCTACCGCCCGGACCGCGGCAAGGTACTCGACGCCGAACAACTGGCGAAGATCGACCGCTTCTGGCGGTATTACGACCACGACGCGGACGGGATTCCGTACCGCACGCTCCCCGGCGTCGCGGCCAAGGGCGCCTACTTCGCCCGCGGCTCGGGCCACAACCAGTACGGTGGCTACACGGAAGACTCCACCGAATACCAGATCGTCGTCGACCGACTGCGCAAGAAGTGGATGACGGCCGCGCATTGGGTGCCGCGGGCCGTGATCGAGCCGGCCGAGCAGACGACGGACATCGCGATCGTCAGCGTGGGCAGTGGCGACGCCGCCGTGCGCGAAGCGCTCGCCCGGCTGCGCGCGTATGGCGTCCACCTCGATTATCTGCGCGTGCGCGCCTTTCCGTTCGGCGAGGAAGTACAGCGCTTCCTGGCCGGCCACCGGTTGAATTTCGTGGTGGAGCAGAATCGGGACGCCCAGCTGCGCACTCTCTTGATGATGGAAACCTCGGTCGAACGGGCGCGACTGCGATCGATCCTGCACTACAACGGCATGCCGATGCCGGCGAGCTACGTGACCGAGGGGATCCTCGCGGTGATCGCACCGGACCGGCCGGCCGCCCGGCTGGTCGGCTGAACCCACGGGAGCCTGCAATGACCTTCATGAGCAAACCCAAGGTCGCCCATCCGGATCTGCCGCGCAACGCGCTCGGCCTCACGCGCCGCGACTACGAAGGCGCGAATTCCACGCTCTGCGCCGGCTGTGGTCACGATTCGATCACCGCCGCCGTGATCGAAGCGTGCTGGGCCAATGCGGTCGAGCCGCACACCGTCGTGAAGCTCTCGGGAATCGGCTGCTCCTCGAAGACGACCGCCTACTTCCTGAGCGGCGCGCACGGCTTCAATTCGGTTCACGGCCGGATGCCGTCGATCGCGACCGGGGCCAATGCGGCGAATCGCAGGCTGACCTACATTGGCGTCTCCGGCGACGGCGATACCCTGTCGATCGGGCTCGGCCAGTTCTGCCACGCGATCCGTCGCAATCTGAACATGCTCTACATCATCGAGAACAACGGCGTGTACGGCCTGACCAAGGGACAGTTCTCGGCCTCCGCCGACGTCGGCTCCAAGGCGAAGCGCGGCGAGGTGAATCGCCAGCCGCCGATCGATCCGGTGCAACTCGCGATCACGCTTGGCGCCTCGTTCGTCGCACGCAGCTTCTCGGGCGACAAGGCGCAGCTCGTGCCGCTGCTCCGGGCGGCCATGCGCCACGACGGATTCTCGCTGATCGACGTGATCTCGCCCTGCGTGACGTTCAACGATCACGAGGGCTCGACGCGCAGCTATGCCTACGCGCGGGAGCACTACGAAGAAGCCGTGCACGCGGATTTCGTGCCGGCCGCCGCCGAAATCGCGGTCGACTATGCGGAGGGTGCGGCGCAGACGGTGACCCTGCACGACGGCAGCCGAATCGTGTTGCGCAAGGTGGACGCGGACTACGACCCGTCCGATCCCGGGCTCGCGCTCGACGCGATTCAACAACGCATGCGCCGCGGCGAATACCTGACCGGCTTGTTGCACGTCGCCCACGATGCCGAGGACATCCATGCGCTCGGCTCGACCCCGGACACGCCGTTGAATGCGATTCCGTACGAATCGCTGAGCCCCGGAGGCGACGCGCTGCGGCGTGTGCTCGAGGCCTATCGCTGAATCGCGGTCGTCGAGTCGATTAGAAGTGGCGCGCCGATAGTTACGAATCCGGGCACTGGGAGATAAAAGTTCCGCTCTAGGGCGCGACAGTTCGCGTGTTATTTTGGCGCCCTTCTGCGAATGAAATTCTCCTCTCGGCTAAGGCTGCAATCTCAATCTCATTCAAAGAGATGCTCGACCTTAGTGAGTCTTGCAAGCCAGGTATCAGATTGGTCCTTTTGGTCCCGGAAAGTTCTCTTGACATAGTCGACAAAATAGGACTTAGCGCGCTGTTCGAGAACAGGGTGGACCATGGTTACTGTGAATTCACGATATCGCGCATTCTTAATACGGTCCACAGTGATTAGATCAGCGGCATGCATACACGTTAGATATCCGGAAAACCACTGGGGAATGTTCGAATCAGCTGCCTCGCAGAAAGCCTCGATGGACAAGATCTTGGATGTTTTGTTGGCGAGTACGCACGCGTATGAGAGCAAATTGGCGGTTAGGGACGACACTTCTAGAAACTGTTGTGCTGCTTCGGTTCCAATTCCTTCGAGCGCGCCTGTTCTCGGAGGCACCTGAGCCTTCTCGCCAAATAACTTAGCGGCAACCATAACGTTATTCTCGAGTTGGTCGAGGCGGGTTGGGATAGCAGTTATAGCTCCACTCAGGGCGTCTGTTCGACTAGCGACAGCTTTCAATGCTGTGTCCAACGCCTGTAATGTGGAGTTGACGTCGCTCGAAAATGCGTGCATCGCGTTGGCATTATCGCGCGCGAGTTCCGCTGAGGAGGTCGTTAGGTCAAGGTACTTAGAGATTTGCTCCTTTGACTGTTTCACGTCTTCCGAAACGATGGAAATATTGCCTAAACTTTTTGATAGTCCGTCATTTGCAATAAACGAGTAGATGATAGCAACCAGTGCAAGCACCAACGAGGTCATCGTCGCGGCATTTGTAAGATAAGCGGTAAAATTTGGTTCGTTGGTCCAGCGGTCCGTCGCGACCAGAATGAGAAGACTCAGTAGAATTGCGACTGAGTAAATGAAATGGATTCGCAGCTTTTCGGTTTCGGTAGTCACATTCGTGCTCCTAGATCGGCGTAAAAACTGCTGGTGTATCGAGATCCCCAGCGAGGGCGGCGTCTTTTTGTTGCCCCCTGTTTAAGTAACACGGGGGCCTACAAATACATTACCCAGCAATCCGGCATTAGGCGCGGATCCGGCCCCACTTTTTGAATTCTGAAACTGTTCGTCGTGCAGGTGTCCATCGCTCACAGCCACCCGCGGATTATTGCGCCGCATTAGGCCGGAAATCCACAGGAGGGGCCCGACCACGCCGAGGGCGGGGTGCCTGTGGAGTTCCGGCGCTTGACGGGCGGACAGCGTTCTGTAGACTGTCACTTGAATGTTGTTTGACATTCAAGGAAACAGCCATGAAAGCAGCCGATCTATCGAAAGTCTGGGCAGGACCGGATAACTCGCGTCTTACCGCAAAGCAACAATCCTTTCGCCTGCCCACCCATGTGGCCGCAAAGATCAACGCGCTCTGCGACCTCTACCCACACCGAACGAAGACCGAGATC
Source organism: Gammaproteobacteria bacterium (assembly GCA_028870355.1). Taxonomy (GTDB): domain Bacteria; phylum Pseudomonadota; class Gammaproteobacteria; order Steroidobacterales; family Steroidobacteraceae; genus Bog-1198. The sequence continues at coordinate 32,954 of JAGWPU010000034.1, forward strand.
GTTGGGGACTTGCTGGCGTCGGCTCTTGAGGAGGCCGTCAAGCACCTTCCCGCCGCGCTGGGGGAGGAGTGGGGCCGGGATTCGAATTCCGGCGAGATGCTTTATCACGCGGCGGGACGGGCCGCCGAGTTTCGGCGACTTGCGAACAAGCACTACAAGGCGATCGAGAAGGAGCTAGGGAACAAGGAGGCCGGCGAGCTTTATTCGGACGCGCTCCTGGTTTCTAAGGCGGACGTCGAGGAGCAATCGTGACGACAGGCGCCCGCCTCCTCATGAGCGGCCTCGACACGGTGCAGGCCGCCTACTATTTGCGGCCGCACTTCAAGGGCGTGTTTCGTTTCGAACCGCTGATGGTCGCCAAGGAGCGGCTGCGGGCGGACAAGAATCGGGACGGCGAGCTCGTGCAGATCGGCGAGTTGTCGTTCTTGCTCCAAGCCTACGGCTCGAAGTCCGGCTATCCGCTCGTCCTCGATCATGAGGACTTCACGGTGGAGTGCGGGGAGTTCAATAACCCGTCGTTCTTCGTGACCTACCGGAGCAAGGCGCTTTGGCAGAAAGGGGCTAAGGCGCTGCACTCTGGCTTCCTGGCCTGGGCCGAGGCCGTAGGCCTGGTGGTCGTTCGGCCGGAGACGCTTTCGCGCACCGACTTCGCATTCGATTATTTGCTTGCGTCGCCCGACTTCACCTCGGACAGCGTCGTTAGCCTCTCGACCAAGGACGCGCAGTATCGCGGGGACCGCAAGGTACAGACGATCCAATTTGGCAAAGGCGATGTAGTGCTTCGCATCTACAACAAGGTCGTCGAGATTGAGGAGCAGAGCGACAAGGTCTGGTTATTTCAGCTCTGGGGCGCCTCGGAGAATGTTTGGCGAATCGAGTGGCAGGTTCGCAAGGAGGTGCTGCGCCGGTTCAGTATCCGCACGTTCGAAGACTTGTTCGCCGGCTATGGCGACGTGCTGCGCTACTTGGCGAGCGAGCACGACTCGTTGCGTGTTCCGAACGGCGACTCGAACCGCTCGCGCTGGCCACTGCATCCGTTATGGGCCGATCTGATCGGCCAGATCGACGCCCTCCCCTGCCAGGGCGTTTACCGAGAAGTAGACGATCAGGTTGCGATTCGCGAGCGGTTGGCGCGGCTCAGCGTCATGCTCTATGGGTATTGCAAGCGGATCGCCGCGCTTGTCGGGCTCCGGGACCGGTCAGACAAGGTGGCCTTCGGTCAAGCCATGTCCGAGTTACGGTTGATGCTCGAGTCGGCCCACGATCCGTTTACTTGGGATACCGAGGTAGCCGCGAAACGGGCCGAGGATCGCTACAAGGGCGGTTGAGGCGCGTCGTCATGGCTATCGTTCTGCCTGCCGACCGATTATTGACCAGTCCGGGCCCCGACGCGCTTGAAGTCGAATTACACTGGAAGGGCGGCACCGAGCCCGACGAGCTGTCCGAGGTCGAAGTCGAACTCCTGGGATCGGTCCTGCCGGAATTGATCGCCGAATTGATGCTGATGCAGGGCTCTACGGACCGGGAGTGATCCATAGATGGCGGTTGCGTTGTATGCGCGGGTCTCGACGACCCGGCAGGCCGAACAGGATTTGTCGATTCCCGACCAGCTGCAGCAGATGCGGGACTACTGCAAGCACCTCGGGCTCCTGGTCGCGCAGGAGTACGTCGAGCCGGGCGCATCCGCGACCGATGACAAGCGTCCGGTGTTCCAGCAGATGGTCGCGGACGCGAGCCTCAAACCCTGCCCGTTCGATGCAATCATCGTTCATAGTCTCTCGCGCTTTTTTCGCGACGTGATCTCGTTCGGCATGTACGAGCGACGCCTGAACCGCCTCGGCGTCAAGGTCATCTCGATCAGCCAGCAGACCTCGGACGATCCGTCCGGGTATTTAGCACGGCGAGTGTTCTCGGCGTTCGATGAGTACCAGAGCCAGGAGAACTCGAAGCACACCTCGCGGGCGATGCGGGAGAACGCGCGGCGCGGGTTCTTCAACGGCTCGCGCGCACCGTTCGGTTACCGGGTCGTCGAGACCGAGGCTCTGGGCAATCGCGGCCGGCACAAGAAGAAGCTGGCCATCAACGAGGCCGAGGCCGAGATCGTGCGCGCGACTTACGGTCTTTATCTGCACGGTCTCGAAGGGCGCAGCATGGGGTTCAAGGAGATCGCCAAACACCTGAACGCCCGGCAGCTCCTCATGCGCGGCCGGCCGTGGGGCATCCAGAAGGTTCACAAGGTTCTTTCGAGCGCCACGTATCGGGGCGAGCTGTACTACAACGTCATCGACTCGAAGACGGGCAAGCGACGCCCGCCGGCGGACTGGATCGCCATTCCAGTGGACCCGATTGTGGACGCGGAGACTTTCGAACGCGTGCGGCAGCGGCGCGA
>JAGWPU010000005.1 GCA_028870355.1 Gammaproteobacteria bacterium
AATCTCACCCTCTCCGCCAGTAGCGAGTTCGACAAAATCGCCGCAGGCGATTTTGGACGCCGGAGCGCATCCGCGCGACGGCGCCCGCAGGGCGGGCGAGGGGCCGTCCGGGCCCGAGTCAATCTCGCCCTCTCCGCCAAACTAGCCCTGGGTTCGACAAAATCGCCGCAGGCGATTTTGGACGCCGCGGTCTCGCCGCGGCGGTCCCGAGCGTCAGCGAGGGATGGGCGGTATCGCCGCCCACAATCTCACCCTCTCCGCCAGTAGCGAGTTCGACAAAATCGCCGCAGGCGATTTTGGACGCCGGAGCGCATCCGCGCGACGGCGCCCGCAGGGCGAGGGGCCGTCCGGGCCCGAGTCAATCTCACCCTCTCCGCCAAAAACAGAACTCTTCGGAAGCATCGCGTTCGGGATGTCGTCAACGTGGAAATGTCGGCCCACGCGGCGGATGATCTTTCTAGCAGATCACGCGAAGAGGCTTGACACGCGAGAAGTCGCGATCGTGCGTCACGAGTGCTGCCGCGTTGATGGCCAGGGCGCTCGCGGCCTGGATCGCATCCGGTAGCGTCAGCCGCAGCGAGGCCCGAAGCCGTGCTGCACTCTCGGCAATGCCGACATCCAATTCAACGCACTGCCAAGACTCGAGCACGGCTCGGTAACGCCGCGCGAGCGCTTCATCGGCGGCTTGCAGCGGACCTGTGAGGACCTCGGCCACGGTGATCGTCGTGATGGCAAAGCGAAAGCCGCCGGCCGCGTGCCGGTCAAAAAGGCGGCTTGAAGCGCGCGGCGAACTGCGCGTGTGCTTCCAGGAAGTAGATGATCGGCGCCGTATCGAGCAGCAGCAGCGCGTGCTCCGGAAGCTCGTGCAGATCTAGCGGTTCCATTCGTCACGCAGATCGCTGAGCGTGCGCGCGCTGTCCTTGCCCCATAGTCCTCGACCCGATCCCCGCAGCGGGACAAGCGGCTGTTGGCCACCCGTGGCATCGTATTCTTCCAAATTGGTCAAGGGCTCGACCTAGGCGCCTCCCGGAACCGGTTCCTTGCAGTTCGCCCGTGGGTTCGGGTTCTTGCCTGCGCTGGCGCCGCCGGCCCTCACAACCCTCTGTGTCGACGCGGGATGTGCCGCGAGCTTCGAGATCGGGCGCCTGGGCCGCGCGACCAACTCGCCGCCGCAGTTCGGGCACAGGCCACCCAGCACGGAAGACGCGCAGGAACGGCAGAACGTGCACTCGAACGAGCAGATGAAAGCGTCGGTCGATTCCGGCGGCAGGTCGCGGTCACAGCACTCGCAATTGGGTCGCAACTGAAGCATCGGGTTGGGGTCTCCTTCGATTCCTCGGGCGCGGTTTCGTTGTAGTCTAGACGAGTCGCCCATCAATCCACGAACGGAGACGAACCATGCCGAAGAACGTGATCTGTCTTTGGTATGACGGGGCCGCCGAGGATGCCGCCGGGTTCTACGGTCGGACCTTTCCGGACAGTGCGGTGACCGCCGTGCACCGCGCCCCAGGCGATTACCCGAACGGCAAGCAGGGACAGGTGCTGACGGTCGAGTTCACGGTGCTCGGAGTCGCCTGTCTCGGCCTCAACGGCGGTTCGGCATTCAAGCATTCCGAGGCCTTTTCGTTTCAGGTCGTCACCGACGACCAGGCCGAGACGGATCGCTACTGGAATGCGATCGTCGACAACGGCGGTACCGAGAGTGCGTGCGGCTGGTGCAAGGACCGATGGGGCTTGTCCTGGCAGATCACCCCGAGGGTGCTGCTGGACGCGACGACCGATTCCGACCGTGCGGCCGCCAAGCGCGCGTTCGCGGCGATGATGACCATGAAGAAGATCGACATCGCCGCGATCGAGGCGGCGCGGCGCGGAATCAGTCGCGCGTAGAGCGCGCACGTGCGGCCGAGTAATTCCAAAGAGGCCGGTACGCGGATCGATAGTGCTACGCGAGTGTCTCGATGAGTACATGCAGTTGGGTGCCCCAAGAGCGTAAAGCGGGCAGGGTGCCGCTTTTTGGTGTTGAGTGGCGTTCGAGTTGCACTGTGCAGCGCCGACCGAGAAATAATGCCTTTACGTGCGTTACGGTGTCGCCTACGCGCGAATCTCGCGACTTGAAAACCGGCGTCGCCTCACGGCGCCCGCAGGGCCGCATGGAGTGCCTGGGTGCCGGGACGCCATGATCCTCCCTCACCGGCGGCGCCATCGGGGGTGGTGACGGTGGTAGCGCCGATACGCCGCGATCCAGTCCGACGCGATCCGACGGCGGGCGGTCGCGAGCGAAAGCCGGCGATTGCACACCAGCCTGCGCAGGCGGTTCTCCAGCCGGTCCTTCCGGTACGACCCCCAGCCGCCCTCGACGAAGTGGGGCTCGGGCCAGAGGTTGCGCGGGGAGGCGGGGGCGCCGCCGAGCTCGAGCGGAATCAGGTGATCCTCCTCGTAGTCGCGCAGCCGGCGGTCGCGATACCGGTACTCGCGGATCTGCGCGCGCTTGAGCCGTTCGGTGAACCGTTCCGGCGGACGCACGGTCCGGGTCCAGCCCGGCCGGCAGATCGTCACGTGGATGGTCGCCTGCGTGACCGCGGGGTTGATCGCGCCCGGCGTGAGCCCGCGTCGTGGCAACGCGGTCGTGATCGGGAACACCACGCGTTCGCGCGGCCACGCGAGCGCGAGCGAGGGCAGTAGCGCGCAGAGCATCACAAGGCGCGGCGTTCGTCGCATCGTTCCCGTTCTCCGTTCATCGGGCGAGCCGTCAGAGGAAGGGGCGCACGCTCTGAGCCAGCAACAAGGTTGCGATCGCGAGCAATCCCAGATCGACCGCACGCCGGAACCCCTGGGCGTTCATCCGACCGTGTACCGCGCGGCCGAGCAGGATCGCGAGCAGCGACGCCGGGAGCGCCGTCAGGTACACCCGGGTCACCGTCCCGGTCCACAGGCCGGTGAGCCAGTACCCGAGCATCGACGCGATGCTGGCCGGCAGGAAGTAGCCCTGGAGCGTCGCGCGAAAGCGCTGCGGCGACCAGCCGCGCAGAGCACCGTACATCACGACCGGCGGCCCGTTCATTCCGTACGCGCCGCCGAGTACCCCGGCGCTGAGCCCGAACGGCCACGCGAACCTGTCGTCGGTCAGCACCGCGCCCCGGCGATAGCCCAGCGACGCCGACGCGAAGCTTGCGATGACCACCCCGAGGCCCGCCTTCACGATCGACGCATCGACGCGGGTCAGCAGCAGGAGGCCCGCCGGCGTGCCGATCATGGTCGCCAGGAGCAACGAGCCGGCACTGCGTCGATGCACGTGGCGCCAGTCCTCGACGAGCACGATCGTGGACACGGTGATCGAGATCAGCACCATCACCGGCACGGCCACCCGGAGCGGCACGAACAGCGCGAGCAAGGGCACGCCGATCAGCGCTTCGCCGAAGCCGAGCGCCGAGCGCACGAACGTCGCGAAGCCAATCACCAGCAGTACCGGGATCGTCGTCGAGGTCACGGGCACAGTTTCGTGATGGGCGCGGTTGTCCTGGCGCGGTGACGGAGTCGGGTTCGGGTGCGGCTCGACATGATTTTCCGGTGTCCCTGCACCGATTGACACCGCTGGCATTGTAGGGGCAACGCAACGGCGTCGCATCCCCGATGGACGGGCACCCGATCGTCGCGACAGAATGCTCGTGCCGGGGGCGCGGCGTCTGCGAGGTGGTTCACGACGAGTCGCCCGTCGACCGATTCCGCACCCGATGCCGTCGGCGATTCGTTCTCCTCGAGGTATCGCGCGTGACCAGCACCCGTCCCATCGCACCGACGCAACCCCCGGCCACCCCGTTTCTCGATTGGCCGGTGGTCACCGACCCGGCGGCCTGGGCCGCGGACGTCGCGGTGCTCGGCGTCACCCACAGCGAACCTTACCCGGGCGATCCGCAACCGAACGACCAGACGCGCGCGCCGGACGCGATCCGGCGCTACTCGTCGCAATTCGCGGATCCGCCGGATCATTGGGATTTCGACCTCGGGACCGAGTTCGCACGCGTCGCGCCGACGCGCTGCATGGACGGCGGGAACGTCACCTGGGCTTCAGGTCCGTTCGACGCGTACGCGGCGCGCGTGACGGAACTCGCGCGCCGACTCCTCGCCGGCGGCACGCAGCTGATCGTGCTCGGCGGCGACCACGGTGTGACGATTCCGATCCTCGATGCGCTCGCGGTGCTCGGCCGCCCGGTGCACGTGCTGCACATCGACGCGCATCTCGATTGGCGCGCCGACGTGCGGGGTGTCGCGCGCGGATACAGCAGCCCCCTCTATCGGGCGAGCCGCGCACCCCACGTCCGCGGGATGACGCAACTCGGCCTGCGCGGCACCGGCAGTGCTCGACGGACCGAGGTCGAGGCGGCGCGTGCGTACGGGTCGCATCTGTTCACCGCGGCCGCTCTGCATCGCGACGGCTTCGCGCCCGTGCTCGCGACGATTCCCGACGAGGCGCTGGTGTACGTGACGATCGATGCCGACGGGATCGATCCGACCGAGGCACCCGGCGTGATGGCGCCGGTACCGGGCGGCCTGCGGTTCGCCGATCTCGCGCCGTTCCTGCGCAGCGTTGCGACCCGGCATCGGATCGTCGGCTTGGACGTCGTCGAAGTCGCCCCGTCGTTCGACGCGACGAACGGGATCACCTGCATCACCGCCGGGCGACTGATCGTCAACATGATCGGCGCGTCGTGGGCGCCGACCGGTGCGTTCGGCGGCGACGCTCGCGTGAAGCGCGAGTGAATCGATCGGGCGGTCCTGGGCAGCGTCGCCGTCGAGGACTATGATCCGGCGGGTGAGTGGGTACCAGTACGTCGGCGGGGATCACCCCGTCTCCGACGCCGTTCGCAAGGCGAGCGGCGATCTCGCATTTGGTTCCGATTTGCGTTTGCCCGGGATGGTGCACGCGGCGCTCCTGCTGAGTCCATATGCCCATGCACGGGTCATGCGAGTCGATTCGAGCCGTGCGCGCGCGATTCCCGGCGTGCTCGGAATCCACACGAGCGCGGAGGCGCCGACGGGCCGGTACTGCCGATACCGGATCCTCCCGGGACAAGCGGGGTGCGTGGACGATGAGTCGCTGTTCACCTCGACGGTGCGCTTCGTCGGCGATCGGGTCGCGGCGGTCGTCGCGACGACGAGCGCGATCGCCCGCGAGGCGGTGCGTGCGATCGAGGTCGAGTACGCACCGCTCGCGCCGGTGCTCGACGCCGACGCGGCGCTCGCGCCCGATGCACCGTCCGTGCATCCGGGCGGCAATCTCCTGCATGAGTTCGAGGTCGCGGTCGGCGCGGATGCCGAGCGCGGCGCGGCCGGCGAAAGGCTCGAGCTCGAGACGACGGTCACCACGCAGCGGCTCCATCACGCGGCCCTCGACCCGCACCTGTGTTTCGCGGACTACGACTCGGCCGGTCAGTTGACGATCTGGAGCCCGTGCCAGAGCGTGTATGGCGCGCGCACCGTGGTCGCCGATCTTCTCGGGCTCCCGTATCACCGCGTGCGCGTGATCAAGGTGCCGATGGGCGGTTCGTTCGGCGGCAAGCAGGAGTTCATCCTGGAACCCGTGACCGCTTATCTTGCGATGCAAGCCCGGCGCCCCGTGTCGCTGATCCTCGACCGCGACGAGTGCATTCGCGCGACCACCGTGCGGCCGACGCAGCGCTCGCGGCTGAGAAGCGTTTTCACTCGCGACGGCGACCTGCGCTCGCTCGAGATCGATACCTTGCTCGATGCGGGTGCGTATGCGGGAAGCTCGCCGGACTACACCGAGGCGATGGCGCACAAGCTCACGCGGCTGTACCGCGTGGCTCGCTACCGGCATCGCGGCCGCGTCGCTTATACGACGACGCCGGTCGGGGGCGGCATGCGGGGGTGGGGTGCGCCGGACATCGCGGCCTGCGCGGAGATCCACCTGGACCGCGCGGCACGGCGCTTGAATCTCGACCCGGTCGAGTTGCGCCTGCGGAACCTCGTCGAACCCGGCGATCTCGATCCTGCGAGCGGTCGCAGCGTCGGCGATGCGCGGGTGCGCGAGTGCCTGACCCGGGGGGCGGCGGCGTTCGATTGGGCCCGGCGTGTCGCCTCGGATCCGGGCAACGGCCGATGGCGCCGCGCGGTCGGCGTCGCCTGCGGCGCGCACAAGAACGGGATGCTGAGCGACGCGTTCCCCGAGTCGACCACGATGAGCTTGAAGATGAACGAGGATGGCACGCTCGACCTGAACGCGGCGCTCCACGAGGTCGGGGCGGGCAGCGCGGTCACGCTGAAGACGATCATCGCCGAAGCACTCGGGGTATCCCCGGACCGCATCTCGACCCGCGAGGCCGACAGTGCGGTCTCGCCGTTCGACTTCGGGTGTTTCGGCAGCCGGATGACCTACGTCGCCGGTGCGAGCGCGCTCGCGCTCGCGACCGCGCTGAAGGAGCGCCTGATCGAGGCGGCGGCCGCGCTGCTCGGTCTGCCGCGCGAGCGCCTGCGGGCGATCGACGGGTGCGTCCGTCCGATCGATGCGCAGGCGCCGGCGCTCGACTATGGACTGATCGTGCAACGCGCGCGGATGCGCGACGGGATCGAGCTCGGCGTGACCCAGACCTATCGTGGCACCTCGAACCCCGGGTCCTACTCGGTGCAGTTCGCGGAGGTCGAGGTCGACACGTTCACGGGGCTGGCGCGCGTGACCGATTTCCTCACCGTCGTCGACATCGGCCGGGCGATCAACCGTCAGATGGTCGAAGGCCAGTGCCGCGGCGCGGTCCAGGCCGGGATCGGCAGTGCGTTGTGCGAGGAAGTCACCCTGGACGATCAGGGTCGACCGTCGAGCGGGGGATTCAAGAACTATCACCTGGTGAACGCGGTCGACATGCCCCGGGTCGAGGTGCTGCTCGTCGAGCACGACGGCGACGACGGACCCTACGGCGCGAAGAGCGTCGGCGAGATCGCATTCGTCCCGACCGCCGCGGCGATCGTGAACGCGGTGAATCGGGCCCTGGGGACGGACCTGTCGCATCTCCCCGTGACCCCGGAGCGGATTCTCGCGGCGCTCGCGAGCGATCCGCGTCCGATCGGGGTACGTACCGCATGCGTCTGACGACGACGGTGAACGGCACCGAGGTGAGCGTCGAGATCGCAGCCGATGCCCGTCTCCTCGACGTGCTGCGCGAGTCGCTCGGGCTCCTCGGGACCAAGGAAGGCTGCGCGGCCGGGGAGTGCGGCGCCTGCACGGTGCTCGTCGACGGCCTCGCGGTGAATGCGTGCCTCGTGCCCGCGGCGCAAGTTCAGGGCCGCGGGATCCGCACGGTCGAGGGACTCGCGCGCCACGGCGCGCACGATGCGCTGCAACGCCGATTCGTCGCGAGCGGCGCGATCCAGTGCGGGTTCTGCACCCCGGGAATGCTGATGTCGGCGACCGCGCTGCTCGAGCGGAACGCGACCCCGACGCGCGCGCAGATCGCCGAGGCGATCGCCGGCAACCTGTGTCGGTGCACGGGCTACGAAGCGATCATCGACGCGATCGAGGCGGTCGCGGCGCAGCCGCGGCCAGGCCATGCCGCCGACTGAGCTCCTCGCGCCTCGCGATCAGCGCGAACTTGTCGCGGCGCTCGCTCGCACCACCGACGCGAGTCGCCTGGTCGCGGGGGCGACGGACTGGATGCTGGGCCGACGCGCGGGCGGCAATCCACCGGACCTCCTGATCGATCTCTCGCACTTGCACGGGTTTCGGGCCGTGGGTTGCGCCGATCGCCGGATCCGGGTGGGTGCGCTGTCGACCTGCAGCCAACTGCAGTGCGACCCGGTGCTCGCGACCCACGCGCGCTGTCTCGCGCAAGCCGCCGCGCGGGTGGGGTCCGTGCAGATCCGCAACGTCGCGACGATCGGCGGCAACGTGGCGAACGCCTCGCCGTGCGCCGACCTCGTGACCGCGCTCGTCGCGCTCGAGGCGACCGCGACCGTGATCGACGGCGCCGGACGCGCGACCGAACGGCCGATCGCGCAGCTCTTCGCGAGCGCCGGCGGCAGTGCGCTGCGCCGGGACGAAGCGATCCTCGAGTTCGCCTTCGCGGGCGCGCACCCCGACCGGCGCAGCGGCTTCGCGAAGCTCGGTGTGCGCAGTTCGGTGGCGGTCGCGCGGCTGAACGCCGCGCTGGTGGTCGACCTCGATCCCGACGGTGCGACGATTGCCGCCGCACGCCTGGCGATCGGCTCGCTCGCGCCGGCCGCGTTTCTCGCCGGTGAAGTCGCAGCGCCGCTCGTCGGAACGAGGATCGACGCCGCGTGTCCCGAGGAATTCGCGCACCGGTGTCTGCGACTGGTCGACGAGCGGATTCCGGAGCGATCCTCGCGGGCCTACAAACGCCTCGCGATCCGCGGCCTCGCCGCGGACCTGTGGAGCGCGGCCGGAGCCGGTACTCCCTAGCACGCGGCCGAACGGTCGTCGTGCCGCAGCGCCGCGCGAGCGCGGTCCCGCGTGTCGCGAGTGAACGACACGCCGACGGTGCGCGCGTCGCGCGCGATACTCCCCCAAAACACGGTGTTCGACGGACGGTTCGTACGAGCCGCGCATGGCCGATCAGGGGGAAATCACCATGAAGCGATGCGTCAGACACTGGAATTGGGCCGTCGTGCTGGCGACGGCGATCTCGGTCGCGGGTTGCAATGGCGGAAGCGAACGCCTCCGCGGGACACCGACCGGTACCGCGACGACGATGGGTCGAGTACAACTCTCGGTCGCGGATGCGCCGATCGACGGTGCGAGCCACGTGGTCGTCGAGTTCACCGGGGTCGAGTTGCGACCGGATGCGGGCAATCCGATCACGATCCGGTTCGCGCAACCCAAGCGCGTCGATCTGCTGACGCAGAGCGGCACCGCATCGGCAATGCTGGTCGATCAACCGATCCCCGCGGGCACCTACGCTCAGCTGCGCTTGCTGGTGAGCGCGGACGGCAGCGGGAACGATTCCTACGTTCAGCTCGCCGATGGCACGATGCATGGACTGCTGGTGCCGAGTGAAGCTCGGACGGGATTGAAGTTCGTGCCCGGATTCACGGTGCCGACGAGCGGTGTCGTCGACTACACGATCGATTTCAATCTCCGCCAAGCGATCACCTGTCCGCCGGGCCGGGGAACCGCGTGCCTGCTGAAGCCCGTCGAGCGCCTCGTGGCGGACCTCGTCGTCGGCAACATCCAGGGTCGGATCACGAGCGCGCTGCCCACGGCCTGCACCCCCGGTGTTTGCCGGTACGACGGAGAGGTCGCACGGCCCCGGGACATGAACGATGCGGCGGCGAGTGCCGACCCGAGCCAGCCGATCGGCTCAACGGTACCGGTCGCAACCACCACCGTCGCCGTGGCCGAGACGCAGGCGGTGAACGTCGCGCTCGGCAGCCTGCAAGGCGAAGCAACCCTGCCGTCGAGCTGCAACCTTGCGAATGCGGCCGTCTATCTCTACTCGGGCGACGTCGGCGAGCCCGAGGACTGGAACACGAGCGCACCGTCGACCGATGCCAATCAGCCGGTCGCGTCGATGAGCTGGCCGCCGGGCGCGAGCGCACCGTTCGACTTCGCGTTCACCGGCCTGCCACCGGGGGCGTATACCCTGGCGTTCACGTGCGAGGCCAATCTCGACAACCCGGCGCAGAGCGATCCCGGCGTGCAGTTCGCGCCGATCAAGAGTGCGCTCACCGTGGGCTCGGACCCGTCGACCAGGGTCAACCTGCCGTAGCGAGCGTTCGACGTCGCGGGTGCGCACCGGCCAAGGGGGCTCGGTGCGCACCGCGCGCTTCAGCCGTAGCGGATGTCGCCGGTCTTCGGATCACGCTCCCTGATCACCCGGCCGTGCACCTCGCGCAGATCGCGCAGGAAATGCTCGAGCGCCTCGTCCGAGAGCCCCGGATCGAGCGGCACGGTGATTGCCGGGGGCTGGACCAACCCGAGCATCATCCAGCCTTTGTCGAGCAGTCCCTGGTAGATCGCCGGCGTCGGGGCCTTCTCCGAATGAAAGTGCAGTGGCATCACGTCGACCTGCCACGCCTTCAAGCCCTCGAGCGCATCGATCGCGCGAACGCAACGGGCCTTGAGATCGAGCACCCGCCGGGTCAGGCGCAGGTACCCGTCCTCGCCGAGATGCCGCAGCACGGCCCACGCCGCGAAAATCGAGCCCGCGGACCGGGAGCCGGAGAAGCCGGCCATCTTGTACGGTCCGAGGAACGCATCGTCCACCTGCACGTAGTGATACTGCTGGTACTCGGCATGGCGCCAGTAGATCGTCGAGGCGGGCTTCGGGCAGTAGCCGTACTTGTGCAGGTCCGCGGAGATCGACATCACCCCCGGCACGCGGAAATCCCACGGCGGGATCGGCTCGCCGAGCTTCTCGAGGAACGGCGAGAGATATCCGCCGACGCACGCATCGACGTGCATCCACACGCCCGCATCCGCCGCGATCTTCGCGATCGCGGCGATCGGATCGATGTTCGCGTAGTGCCACGACGGCGCGGACGCCGCGACCATGATCGTGTCGTCGTTGATCGCGCGCGCGATGTTCGCCGGGACGCCGCGGCCGTCGGCATCGAGATCCGTGGTGATGATCTCGAGGTCCAGATACCGCGCCCCTTTCTGAAAACTCGGGTGGATCGTGAACGGTGCGACGACGTTCGGCTTCCTGGCCTTCGGCCGGTGGATTCGCGCCCATTCCTTCGCCGCGTGCAGCGCCGAGAAGTTGCTCTCGGTGCCGCCGCTCGTGAAATTCCCGGTCGAGTCGGTCTCGGGGTGCAGCAGACTCACCCCCATCGCGATCACCTGCTGTTCGATCTGCTGCATGTACGGGGCGTACAGGGAGAAGAAGCCGTTGTCCGACATGAATTCGGTGAACGCCCATTTTCCGAGCGCCTGCAACTCCGGGGGCCCTCGGAACGCGCGCGCGAAGTGTCCGTAGGGGTCCGGGACCTCGATCTGCTGCAGCGCCTGCTTGACGGTGTCCGCGGGGGTGCCGTGCTTCGGTAACGGTTCGACGACATAGCCTTCTAGCATCGGGGGATCCTCAGGGGTGGGGCGTTGAGCGGTCGAGGCCGGCTTCCTCGGGGGCGTCCGGGTCGACGTGATGGCGCGAGTAGAGCCAGAAGTACGCGACGAAAGCCGCGACGATCGCGCCGGCCGTGAGGGTCTCGTGGACGTCGAGACTCAAGCTCACCGCGAGCACGATGAACGACAGCGCGAATGCGATCCCCGAAGTGATCGCGCCGCCCGGCGTCGCAAAGGGGCGCGGGAGCGCCGGTTCGCGAAGCCGCAAGGCGATGTGCGATGCGGTCAACAGAAGGTACGCGAGCGCGGCGCACGCGAAGCTGATCACGACCAGGCGGGATGCATCGCCAACGAGCGACAGCGGCAGCGCGATCGCACCGATCGCGAGCAACGCCGCGTACGGCGACCGGCCGCGGTGCGTCTTCGCGAGGAACCGCGGCAAATAGCCCGCGCGAGCGAGCGCGAACAACTGGCGCGATGCCGCGAACATCACCGCGAAGAACGCGCCCGCGATGCTCGTGAGACCGGCAAGGCTCACCAGTCCACGGACCCAGCCGGCGGTTGCCGGGGTGTGTGCGAGCGTCGCGGCGATCGGATCGGGGCTCGCGGCGAACCGCGCGGCCCCGGCGCTCCCGGGGCCGACCACGAGGATCGACAGCGAGATCACGAACAGCGCCAGGATCGCGGCGATCATGCCCCGCGGCAGATCGCGCTTCGGATCGCGCGCTTCCTCCGCGGCGAACGGAATTCCCTCGATTCCGAGGAACATCGCGGTCGCGTACGGCATCGCGCGCCAGAGGCCTCCGACCCCGAACGGCAGCAGCGCCGACGCACCGGCGACCGGCTGCACGGGCAGATCGAGCAGATGCCGCACCGAGAACGACGGGCTCGCCGCCAGCACGAACACGGCCAAGCCGGCGGCCGCGATCAGCGCGAGCACGAAGGTGACCGAGAGGGATTCTTCGGACTTCACGATGTGCAGCCCCAGGGCCGCGGCGTAGAGCGCGAGGGTGATGCCGGTCCCGCCGATCCCCGTGAGTTCGCGAAAGTACGCGCCGAAGAACACCGCGAGGACGCCGAGAACCACCGTGTACTCGACCAGGAACACGATGCCGACCACGTACCCGGCGAGCGGACCCAGCGCACGCCGGGCGAAGCCATAGCCGCCACCGGCCGTCGGCACGATCGTCGCGAGCTCCGCGAGCGAGAAGATCAAGCAGAAGTACAGCACCGCGACGATCGCGACCGCGGCGAACATCCCGCCCCAGCCGCCGGCCGCGATCCCGTAGTTCCATACCGCGTAAAGACCGGCGATCACGTACGCGACGCCGAGACCGGCGAGCGACAGCCAGCCCGCTCGTCCGCGCGGCGGGACGTTCACGATCGACTCGCCCGGGCGAGTCACCGCGTCGGCGATCGGCTGTGCGGCGAGTGAGGGATCCGTGGACATGGCTTCCTGGACGCGACGCGGGCTGCTGAGGCGCGCCGCCGATCACCGAAGCGTAGGCGCGAAACATCCGCAGCGAATAGCCGGAAAGTGCAGGATTCGCGCGCCGGTTCGCGGCGCCGTCGCGGCGTCAAACCGTGCCGCGGGGGTCCCGGCGTCGATCCCGGGCGCGACGCAGCGTGTCGGAGGGCCGCTCGTCGAACAGCCGCCGGTAGTCGGTCGCGAATCGGCTCGGGTGCTCGAACCCGCCGGCCGATGCGAGATCGCCGATCGACGGGTCGGCGTGGGCCTGTGCCTTGATCGCGCGCCGCACCGAGTTCAATCGCAGGCGCTGCAGGTACTGGTGCGGCGACAGGCCGAGCACCGCATCGAACGCGTAGAAGAGATTGCGACGCGAAACGCCGATCCGCCGGCACAGCGTCTCGATCGAAACGCCCGGCGCCGGGTGATCGGGCGAGAGCTCGCGCTGCGCCGCTCGCACCACGCGGTCGAACGTCCGATCGCGTCCCGGACGTCGCATCCCACTGGCATTCGGCAAGGTTGCCACCGTCCACATCAGGTCGATGAGTTCCTGCCGCAACCCGTTGCTCCTCGCGCGGAGCACGGGATCCGCGGGGTCGAGGAGCGCGAGCGCTCGATACGCCGCGTGCTGCAGGCGGTCGAAGAGCGCGCAGGGTACGCGTCGCACGCCCTCGCTCGGCGCATCGTCGCAGACCAGCGCGTGGATCCACGCGCTGTCGTCGAGCCGCTCCGGGACCAGGGTGACGCCGATCAAGTCGGACGGGGCGGCCTGGATCTCGAACTCGCTCCCGCGCCGATAGAAGATCGCGGTGTGCGGCTCGAGGTCCTGGCGATTGAAGCGAAACCGGCCCTCGCTCTCGATCAGCCAGCCGATCGAGGGCGTGCGCATCGTCCCGGTCTGCATCAATCGCCGGTTCACCCGCTCGCGGATCACGATCACGCCGTCGAGATCGATCCGGGTCATCTCGCCACGAAAGCGACCCTGACCGAGTTGCTGATAGTGTTGCGGGTAGAGCGAGTCGAGGCTCACGGCCTGTTCGTCGACGTCACCGAACGTGCGCCGCCAGCTGCCATCGGGCGTTCCGGCGCGCTCGAGGACCGCGCCGCAGTCGTCGTGCGCGACCTCATTCATCGCCGGCGGCGCCCAGGGATTCGATCGGAGTTCCCCCGCATCGTGCCGTTATAAGGGCGCACTGCGGGATTGTCGAAACATTTCTGGCGGATGCCGGCCGGGGGCGTCCATCGGCCGTGTCCGGCCATTTCCGGTATCCTTCGACATCACCCCGTCTTCGTCGAGGTTGCTCGATGCGTGTGCTCGTCGTTCCGGTCACGCCGTTTGAACAGAACTGCTCGCTCGTCTGGGACGAGCGCACGATGCAGGCTGCGGTGATCGATCCGGGCGGAGACCTCGACCGGATCCTCGCGGCGGTCGACGAGCACGGGCTGACGCTGCAGTCGATCCTGCTGACGCACGCGCACCTCGACCACGCGTCGGCCGCCGCCGAACTTGCCGAGCGGCGCGGGCTGCCGATCATTGGTCCGCACGTCGGGGATCGGTTCTGGATCGACGCGTTGCCGGAGCAGGCGCGCACCTACGGCTTCCCGCCCGCGCGCTCGTTCGTGCCCGACCGCTGGCTCGTCGATGGGGACGAGGTGACGGTCGGTGGGGAGACGTTCGCGGTGCTGCACTGCCCCGGACATACCCCCGGACACGTGGTGTACTACCACGCCCCCGAACGCCTCGCGTTCGTCGGCGACGTGCTGTTCTCGGGGTCGATCGGACGGACCGACTTCCCCGGCGGTGATCATGCGGCGCTGCTCCGGTCGATCCGCGAGAAGCTCTTTGCGCTCGGCGACGACGTGCGTTTCGTGCCCGGTCACGGTCCGACCTCGACGTTCGGGCGGGAGCGGCGCGACAATCCGTTCGTTGCCGACCGGTTGTTCGAGCGGGCGGCCGCGAAGAGCTGATCCGGGAAGACGCGGGGGCAGGTGCTTGTCAGCGGACACCGCCCGTGATATTGAGACGCAATGAGCGTGCTCGCGATTTCGATCGGTTCGAACCTCGTGCTCGGGATCGTGCTGTTCGGGCTGCTGTACCGGCGCCGGGGCACCGATCAGGCGCGGCTCGCGGATACCGGCGACGCCTTGCGGCACTATCGTTCCCTCGATCCGGCGGCCCGCGGACGCGCGATCCTGGCCTCGGACGGCCGGGCCGCATTCGTCGAGCTCGACGGGGGTGATCTTGGCTTGGTCGAGCGGCGCG
Source organism: Gammaproteobacteria bacterium (assembly GCA_028870355.1). Lineage (GTDB taxonomy): Bacteria > Pseudomonadota > Gammaproteobacteria > Steroidobacterales > Steroidobacteraceae > Bog-1198. Next base: position 14,761 of record JAGWPU010000005.1, read on the forward strand.
GTCGGCGCTGGGCGGCCCGCGCGCTCGAGACCAACGAACTGACGGGCGTCGACGCGTCCGGCGACGGCACGATCACGCTGCGTTTTGCGGATTTCGGTTGGCCCCGTGCCCGGGTGAGGATCGAGGATCCGGTGCTGCGGCGCCGCTGGCTCGATCGGCTCGGCGCGTTGTGCGCAGGCGGCGGGGCGAGCGCGGGAGCGGAGGTGCACGATGCCTGATCCGATTTACCTGAAGATCGCGCTGGTCGTTCAGCTGCTGATCCTGCTCCTGATCCCGCTGGAGGCCGCGCTCGCGGCACGCGGCAAGATCAAGGCGGAGTACGATCTGCGCGACACGCTCGCGAACATCGGGGTGAGCGTCGGCAGCATCTTCTTCTGGGGCCTCTTGAGCTGGCTGTACTTCGGTGGCGTTCTCTACGCCTACCACCACCGGCTCTACGACATCCCCTTCACCGCCTGGTCGTTCGCGATCGCGTTCGTGCTCGAGGACTGCCGCTATTACTGGTTCCACCGGATCAGCCATCGCTCGCGCTGGTTCTGGGCCTCGCATGTCGTGCATCACTCGAGCCAGCACTACAACCTGTCGACGAATCTGCGGCAGAGCTGGACCTCGCAGTTCAGCGGACTGACCTTGCTCGGAATCCCGCTCGCCTTCATCGGGTTCAATCCCGCGCTGGTCGCGCTCGCGTTCACGATCAATCTGATCTATCAGTTCTGGATCCACACCGAGTCGGTCGACAGGATGCCGCGCTGGTTCGAGTGGCTCCTGAACACCCCGTCCCATCACCGCGTGCACCATGCGAGCAACCCCCGGTATCTCGACGCGAACTACACCGGCGTGTTCATGATCTGGGACCGGATCTTCGGTTCGTTCGTCGCGGAGCGTGCGGACGAGCCGCCGCGCTATGGAATCGTGAAGAACCTCGGCACGTTCAATCCGGTCCGGATCGCGCTGCACGAGTACTATGCGATCGCGCGCGATCTCCTGCGACGCGACCTCACCCTGTGGCAGCGCCTCGGGTATCTCTTCGGTCCGCCGGGCTGGAGCCACGACGGCAGCCGGGCGACGACCGCCGAATTGCGTGCCGCCGAGGCCGCGTCGGCTCCGGCTTACGCGAGATCCCCGGCGAGCGATCTCGCCGACTCCGCGCTCAGCGTCGCCGAGTGACGGTAGGCGGGATGATCGATCCCGAGCTCGATCGGCGCGCCGGCGTTCGCGGCGGCGCGCGCGCCCGCCGGGAGCTCGAACCGTAGAAAGTGCACCGCGGAGGTCTTCTCCTCGTTCTCGCGTTCCAGGTCCTCGTCGGCGATCGCGAACACCCGCTCGCCGCCGATCGCGACCCAGCAGCGCCGCTCGATTCCCTTGAGTTCGGCGAGCGCGACGCGCCGCTCCTCGGCGTTCGAGTACTCGATCAGGAGCGTCGCCTTGAAGTTCGTGCCGTCCGGGATCAGCGGGTTGTAGCTGTCGAGCTCTTCCTGGATCGCGTCGGCCTCGAAGATCCGCTCGGCGCGCAGCATCTCCTGGACCTGGTACTGCACCGTGAGCCGGTCCTCGAAGCACCAGGTGGTGTGCGGACCGACCGCGAGATTGCGCAGTCGCTTGTGCGCGAGCACGCGGGCGCGGAACGCGTCGCGCTCGCGCGCGTAGGTTTCGAGCGACATCAGATCCGCGCGGGTGAGACGCGGTGTCGAGGCGGCGCCGGCAACCGCGGGGCGCGAGGTCGCGGGGGATTCGTTCGTCTGCATGGGGTCGGTTCTCCTAGATTCCGTAGGCGGCGCGCAGCAAGCTGAGCGGGTGCGTCGGCGCGCGTTCGCCGGCAAGGCCGTTCTCGATCTGGTGGCCGGCCATCGGACAGTCGCTGGAGTACCAGTCGGCGCCGGATTGCTCGACCCGCTGCATCACCGGCCGGCCGATCTTCATCGAGATGTCGTGGAATTCCTTCTTCACCGCGTAGGTGCCGTCGTGCCCCGAGCAGCGTTCGATCACCTCGAGCGTCGTGCCGGGGATGAGCTTCAGCACGTCGCGGGTCTTGAGCCCCAAGTTCTGCACCCGCAGGTGGCAGGGCACGTGGTAGGCCACCTTGCCGAGTTCGCGCTGGAAGTCGGTGCGCAGGAGCCCGGCCTGGTGGCGCAGCATCAGGTATTCGAACGGATCGAAGAGGTGCTTGCGCACGGTGTGCACCGCTGCGTCCTCCGGAAACAGCAGCGGGAGCTCCTGCTTGAACATCAGCACGCACGAGGGGATCGCGGCGACGATGTCGTAGCCGTCCCCGATCGCCTTCAGCATCGGGGGGACATTCGCTTCTTTGAGCCGCTCGACGGACTTCAGGTCCCCGAGCTCGAGCTTGGGCATCCCGCAGCACTGCTCCGACGCCACGAGCTTGACCTCGATCCCGTTGTGTTCGAGTACCGCGACGAGATCGGTGTCGATCTGCGGCTCGTTCCGGTTGCAGTAACAGGTCGCGAAGATCGCGACCCGCCCGCGGGTCTGCGGGGTCGCGACGGGCGTGATGTCGGGCTTCGTGCGCCGGCTTTCGCGGCGACGGAACGTGTCGGCGTGGTATTCGGGGACCGGGGCGTCGCGATGCACCCCGAGGGTCTTCTCGAGGAGGCGCCGGCCGGTCGCGGAGCGGTTCGCGGCGTTCACGACCGAGGCGACGACCGGGATCCCGGCGATCGCGCCGACGCGATCGGTGGAGGACAGGAGCTTGTCGCGCAAGCTCGTCTCGCCGCGTTCGAACTTCACCGCCTTCGCCCGCAGCATCAGGTGCGGGAAGTCGAGCGCCCAGGGGTGCGGTGGTACGTACGGGCACTTGGTCATGTAACACATGTCGCAGAGGTAACAGTGGTCGACGACCTTCCAGTAGACCTCTTTCGGGACCCCGTCGAGCTCGCCGCTCGGGGACTCGTCGACCGCATCGAACAGCGTCGGGAATGAATTGCACAGGCTGAAGCAGCGCCGGCAGCCGTGGCAGATGTCGAACACCCGCTCGAGTTCCTTGAAGAGCGCGGCCTCGTCGCGAAACGCGGGGCTCTTCCAGTCGATCGGGTGCCGGGTGGGGGCCTCGAGGCCGCCTTCGCGTGCGCCGGGGGCGCCTGGGTCGCTGCTCATGTCGTGAACTCCGTGGATCGCTCGCGTCCGCGTGCGCACCGGCGCCGCGGGCGCGGCACCGGTGCGCAGACGTCGTCGCCAGTCGTTACAGCGACTCCAGCGCCTTCGTGAAGCGGTTCGCGTGCGACCGCTCGGCCTTCGCGAGCGTCTCGAACCAGTCGGCGATGTCGCTGAATCCCTCTTCGCGGGCGGCCTTGGCCATCCCCGGGTACATGTCGGTGTACTCGTGGGTCTCGCCGGCGATCGCCGCCTTCAGGTTGTCCTTGGTCGCGCCGATCGGCAGGCCGGTCGCCGGATCGCCGACCGCCTCGAGGTACTCGAGGTGCCCGTGCGCGTGGCCGGTTTCCCCTTCCGCGGTCGAGCGGAACACCGCCGACACGTCGTTGAACCCTTCCACGTCCGCCTTGGCGGCGAAATAGAGGTAGCGGCGGTTCGCCTGCGACTCGCCGGCAAACGCGTCCTTCAGATTCTTCTCGGTCTTACTGCCCTTCAGATGCATGGGTTTCTCCTTCGGCTATGCACTACTGAAAACGATCGTGAGTCCTGGCTCGGATCGGGAGCGACAAGGCTACGCGCGTTGGGTTGCCGGTAGAAGTCGGAAATACCGATGGCGCCGATAGATGACGTCAATCGAGGTCCCCGGGTGCCGTACACTCGGCGGATGGGTAACGAGACGCGAGACGAGGAGCGGTCCCCCGGGGTCGGGTCAGCCGGGGTCGAGACCCTGTTCCCCCCGGGCGTCGTCGCGGTGGAGTGGCGCGGCGGACCGGACCCCGAGGCACTCTCGGAGGCCGAGATCGAGTCGCTCGGGCGCGCAGCGCCGCAGCGACGGCGCGAGTTCGCCGCGGGCCGTCAGTGCGCGCGCCAGGCGCTCGCGCGCTGCGGGGTCGCCGGCGCGGTGATCGGCCGGGGGGCGGACCGGCGACCGCTGTGGCCCGAGCCCTTCGTCGGCAGCATCGCGCACACCGCCGATTACGCGGCGGCGGCGGTCGCGCACCGCCGCGATGTTGCGTCCGTCGGCATCGACGTCGAGCGGCGCGACGCGGTCGGCGAACACCTGTGGCGACGGATCGCGGTCCCAGCCGAACTCGAGTGGATCGAGGGCCTCCCGGCGGCCGAGCGGACGGCCGCCGCGACGCTGCTGTTCTCGGCGAAGGAAGCGATCTACAAGTGCGTGTACCCGTGGCTGAAGATCCGGCTCGGGTTCCAGGATGTCGCGATCGAGGCGCGATTCGCCGGACAGGGCACGGGGACGCTCGCCGTGCGCCGCTGCGGCGCCGCGCCGCCGTTACCGGCCTTCGATGCCCGCTTTCGCTGGGAGGGCCGCTACGTGCTGACCGGGGTCTCGGTGCCGGCGGATGCCGCTCCACGCGAATGCGACGCGCGCGAGGTTGCCGACGAGTTCGTGCAGGGCGCTGGTTGAGGTCGCCAGCGCCCCTGGGGTCGGGAGGACGTCGCGCCAGCCGACCGGCGCTGGCGCCTCGAAATCCACCCCCGCGGCGATCACCGCGAGGCCGGTTGCCGTGAACTCATGTTCTGCGCGCCACAGGTGCGCGGCGCTCGAGACCAGCAGGATCCGGCCGATCCCGGCGCGCCGCAGGAGCCGCGCCGCGTGGCTCGCGTTCTCGTACGTGTCGTATGCCCGGTCGTCGACCCAGCGCGGCGTGATCCCGAAATTCTGGATCAACGTGTCGCGCATCGCGACCGCCTCGTCCTCGTAGCCGGTCACGAGCACGGGCAGGCCGGTCCGGCGCGCGAGCCAGGCGCCATAGCTCAGCCGCTCGAGGAGCTCATCGTAGGCGGCAGGGCCGCCGTACTCCGGCGCGAACGCCTGGTGGGTCGGGCCGCCGAGGACCACGATCGCCTGCGCGCCGGTCGCGGTGACCGCCGCCGGCGGCAGCGCCGGGACCCGCTCCGCGAGGCGCTCGAGTCGGGCGGCGACGAATCCCGTCGACAGGAGCCACAGCGCGATCACACCCGTCCCCAGGAGCAGGCGACCGAGCCGCGGTGCCCGCCGCCCCGCGATCACGCCCGCGATCACCAGCAGGAGCGGCGCGGCCGGGGGCAGGATCAGCGTACCGAGGATCAGCTTCAGGTGTTCCATCGAGATTCGCTGCGGAGCGCGTTTAAGGATTCAGCCGCCAGATCGCGAAGTTCAGCACCGCCGCGAACGCGACCCAGAGCGCGAGCGGCACGAGGCTCGCGCCGGCGCGCCGATCCAGGCGCCAGAACCGCGCGATCGTCGCGACGATCAGGATCCACTGCGGAACGATGTCGACGAGGCCGAGGAGCGGGCGGTGCAGCCCGAAGAATCCCCATGACCACGCGGCGTTCAGCGCGAGCTGCGCGAAGAACAGCGTGAGCGCGATGCGCCGCGGACGACCCGCGGGCGCGTGCCGCAGGATCCGCCACGCCGCATAGGCCATCGAGGCGTAGAGCAGTCCCCAGACGGGTCCGAAGATCGCGTTCGGCGGATTGAACGCGGGCTTCGCGAGCCCGGCGTACCAGGGCACGAGATTCGGCAGCGTCGCTCGCTGGCCGAGGAGCGCGGCGCCGAGGACGGGGAAGAGGGCGCCGGCAGCGAGCGTGAGCGGGTGGGCCCGCGCGCGCTCAGCGCGGGGCCATGCGGACCGCGCCATCCAGCCGGATCGTCTCGCCGTTCAGCATCGTGTTCTCGACGATCTGCGCGACCAGCGCCGCGTATTCGTCGGGGCGGCCGAGCCGCGGCGGGAAGGGAGTTTGCTTGCCGAGTGAGTCCTGCGCTTCCTGCGGGAGCCCCTTCATCATCGGCGTGAGAAATAATCCCGGCGCGATCGTGACCACGCGGATCCCGGAGGAGGCGAGCTCGCGCGCCATCGGCAGCGTCATCCCGACGATCCCGCCCTTCGAGGCCGCGTACGCGATCTGCCCGATCTGGCCGTCGAACGCCGCGACTGACGCGGTCATCACGATCACGCCGCGCTCGCCCTCGGTGTTCGGGGCGTTGCGCTGCATCGCGACCACCGCGGCCTTCGTGACCAGCACGGTGCCGACCAGGTTGATCTCGATCACCTTGCGAAACGCCGCGCCTGCGAGCGGACCCTGCTTGCCGACGAGCCGTCCTGGGGTGGCGACGCCGGCGCAGTTGACCGCGGCGTTCAAGCCCCCGAGCCACTGCGCCGCGCTCCCGACCGACGCATCGACCGCCGCTTCGTCGCTGACGTCGGTGCGCAGGAACGTCGCGCTCGCGCCGAGCGAGGCCGCGGCTGCGGTGCCTTGCGCATCGTTCACGTCGAGGAGCGCCACCTTGCCGCCGCAGCGGACGATGCGCTCCGCGGTCGCGAATCCCAACCCCGAGGCGCCGCCGGTGACGATCGCGCGTAAGTCCTTCAGTTGCATGCCGTGCGTGCTCCGCCGCTCAAAAAAGGGTCGCCTAATCTATCACAGCGCCGCGCCCCGCCGCCCCCGCGCCGGTCCCCTCGAGCGGCACCGTGACCCAGGCGCGCGCGCCGTCGCGGCGCACGGGGTAACTGCGGATCGGCTGCCGCGCGGGACCCTTGAGCACCGCGCCGCTGCGCACGTCGAACGCGGCGCCGTGCAGCGGGCAGGTCACGCGCAGCCCGCGCAACCGACCTTCGCACAGGTGCGCCTCCGCGTGGGTGCACTCATCGTCGACCGCGAACAGTCCTTCGCGCGTGAGGCAGATCAGGATCGTCCGGTCGCCCGCGCTGCGCGCGATCATCTCGCCGACGCGCAGATCCCGGAGGTCGACCTCGATCGTGAGTTCGCGGTCCGGTTCGCTCACGCGCGGCTCGCGAGCGGGTGCAGCGTCGCGCGGATCGCGGGCACGCCGTCGGCGGGTTCGACGACCGCGTCGGAGCGGCCGTGCGGGCCGAAGATGAACACCGCACTGCTGTGCGTCACGTCGTAGTTCCCCCGGGCGTTCGGTGTGCCGAGAGCATAGGTCACCCGATAGCGCGCGGCCAGGCGATCGATCTGGCGCTTGCTGCCGCGCAGGCCGACGACCTCGGGGCCGAACGCGGCCGCATACGCCCGCAGCACCGCGAGCGTGTCGCGGGCCGGATCGACCGTGACGAACAGGATCCGCACCCGGCCGCGCTCCGCGGGCGGGAGCTCGCGCACCGCGGCCGCGAGCTTCGCGAGCGTGGTCGGGCACACGTCCGGGCAGTGGGTGTAGCCGAAGTAGAGCATCACCACGCGGTCGCGAAAGTCCGCGGCGGTCACGGTCGCCGCCGAGGCGGCATCCTGCAGCGTGAACGCGAGCCGGGGCGCGAGCCCGTACAGCGGGTGGAGCCGCGTCGCGTCGTGCCCGTCGCGCGCGCACCCGCCGGCGAGGAGCGCGAGGCCGGCGAGGAGCGCCCCGCGGAGCCTCGCCGCGACGGTCCGATCCCGAAGCCCCACCGTGCGCATGTCGGTCAGCCGACGCGCCCGGCGATCGGCGCGAGGCCGTCCGGACGACGGTGCTCGCCGAGCCGGGCGTCCCCGTCGGCGCGCATCCAGCGCGAGGCGAGCACGATGAGCCCGAGCGCGCTCATCATCCCGGGCGGGATCCAGGTGTTGAGCCCGCCGAGCTGCTGGTCGAGGATCGGCGAGATCGCGAACGCGCGTCCGCACAGGCCGTACACGTCGTAGAGCGGGACCGCCCGGAAGGTGAGGTAGGCACCGAGGATCGCCTGCGGGATCGCGACCGCGACCAGCATCGCCATCCGCGTCGCGAGCCGCGGCGCATCGGCGCGCTCCGGCCCGATCACCAGCCACCAGAACAGCAGCCCGTCGATCAGCATGCTCCAGTTCATCGTGAGGTAGATCGGCCGGATCAGCATCGCGTAGAAGTGCACCGCGGGCGTGAGCCAGAACACGATCAGGCCGACGAAGAGCACGCAGGCGACCACCGGCTGCTGCAGCGCGCGGTAGAGCCCCCGGACGAACCGGTTCGCGACCAGCGGGCGCACCGCGCGCCGCAGCGCGGGCGGGGTGCCGGCGGCGAGGGTCGCCGCCGGCGCGCTCAGCGCGATGAGGAACGGCCCCAGGTGGTGCAGCACCAGGTGCTGCACCCGGTGGATCCAGAACATGTGCTGCGCGAGGAAGTCGAGGTGCGTCTGCAGGACCGCGTAGATCGAGCCGACCCCGGCGAGGAACGCGAGCGCGCGCAGGCGGCGTTCCGGTCGATCGCTCGCACCGCACCGGCGCAGTCCCCGAAGGTACGCCGCGACCGGCAACGCGCACGCGGCGAGCGCGACCGGCGAGAACTCCCAGGGCAGCAGGAGCCGCAGCACCGCGAGCGCGCTCATCGCGGGCCGCGCCGCCTCAGAGCCAGTAGACGAACACGAACAGCATCAGCCAGACGACGTCGACGAAGTGCCAGTACCAGCTCACCGCCTCGAACGCGAAGTGGTGCTTCGGATCGAAGTGCCCCTTGAGCGAGCGGATCAGGATCACGGTGAGCATCGTCGCGCCGAGGAACACGTGGAAGCCGTGGAAACCCGTGAGCACGAAGAACGTCGCACCGTACACCCCGGAGCCGAGCGTGAGGCCGAGGTGCGTGTAGGCCTCGTGGTACTCGTGCGCCTGGAGCCCGAGGAACAGCACGCCGAGCGCGACCGTCAGGAAGACCCCCAAGCTCGTGAGCCCGAGCTTTCCACGGCGCAGCGCCCAGTGCGCCCAGGTGATCGTGATGCCCGAGGTCAGCAGGATCACGGTGTTGATCGCCGGGATCCCCCAGGGCGTCATCGGGGTGAACGCCTGGCCGTCCGGGCCGGCGGACGGCCAGGCCGGGGTGAATCCGGGCCAGGGCGTGTAATGGCGCGGAAGCGAGGCGAGCCAGGGGACCGAGATCTCCCGCTCGTAGAACAGCACGCCGAACAGGCTCGCGAAGAACACGACCTCGGACGTGATGAACCAGAACATCCCGCGACGGAACGCGCGCTCCTCCTTCTCGTGGTACACGCCCGCGCGGGACTCGCCGATCACGCTGCCGAACCAGCCGAAGAGCGCGTACAGCGCGAGCGCGCCGCCGATCGCGAGCGACCCGTCGCCCGCGGCGAGGCCGTTGATCCGCAGCACCGCGCCGAGCGCGAGGAACAGGATCGCGCCGGACAGCAGGATCGGATAGCGGCTCGGCTGCGGGATGTAGTAGTCGCCGTGACCGTGTGATGTCGTCGCCATCGTGGTGTCTCCTCAGTCGATCGTCGGCGGTGTCGTGAACGTGTGGAACGGCGGCGGCGAGGCCACGGTGAACTCGAGCCCCCGGGCCCCTTCCCAGACCCGTGCGCTCGCCTTCGCGCCCGCGCCGCGGCGGGTCGCGAGCAGGTTGTAGACGAACACCAGCTGCGCGGACCCCAGGATCAGCGCACCGATGCTGGAGAGCGTGTTCAGGTGGCTGAACTGGATCGCGTAGTCCGGGATCCGGCGCGGCATCCCGGCGATCCCGAGGAAGAACTGCGCCATGAACGTGATGTTGAAGCCGAGCATCGTCTGCCAGAAGTGCCAGCGCGCGAGTCCCTCGCTGTACCTCCGCCCGGTGACCTTCGGCAGGTAATAGTAGGTCGCCGCGATCACGCCCATCACCGGTCCGCCGAAGAGGGCGTAGTGGAAGTGGGCGACCAGGAAGTAGCTGTTGTGGTACTGCTGGTCGGCGCCGGCGTCGGAGAGCACGAGCCCGGTGAGCCCGCCGATCCCGAACAGGAAGATGTAGCCGATCGCGAACAGCATCGGTGCCTCGAAGGTCATCGAGCCGCGCCAGATCGTCGCGATCCAGCAGAAGAACAGCACCGCGACCGGCACCGAGATCGCCATCGTGCTCAGCATGAAGTAGATGTTCGCGGCCGCCGGCATCCCGGAGGTGTACATGTGGTGCGCCCACACGATCACCGACAGGAACCCGATCACGATGAACGCATACACCTGTGCCTTGTAGCCGTAGATCGGCTTGCGCGCGAACGTCGAGAGGATGTGCGGCAGGATCCCGGCGGTCGGCAGCAGGAGGATGTAGACCTCGGGGTGGCCGAAGAACCAGAACATGTGCTCCCACAGGATCGGGTCGCCGCCGCCCGCGGCGATGAAGAAATGCGTGCCGAAGTGCCGGTCGGTGAGCAGCATGAACGCCGCGGCCATCAGCGCGGGGAACACCGCGATCAGCAGGAACGCGGTGATCAGCCACGCCCAGGTGAACAGCGGCACCTTCATCATCGTCATCCCGGGTGCGCGCAGGTTCAGGATCGTGACCACGATGTTGATCGAGGCCATCGTCGAGGACAGTCCCAGGATGAACACCGCGAAGATCGCGAAGTCGATCCC
>JAGWPU010000006.1 GCA_028870355.1 Gammaproteobacteria bacterium
GCCCATCACCGCCGCGAGCAGCGCGATTCGCCGCAATCCGTCCGTGAACGGCTCGTTGATCTTCCCACTCAGCTGCAAGTAACCCCACACCATCACGTAGATCACCGCGAGCGCTCCGATCGCGGGCGCGAGCGCGCCCGCGAGACGCGCCGCGTTGTCACCGACGTACGCGGCGAGCTGGGCGTTGAGCCAGGTCCAGAACGTTGCGAAGAAGCCCATCTCGCCCCCCTGCGACGGTGGCCGCTCACGGTACCGGGCGGAACCGCGTGTCGAACCGTCCTTGGTCGGTCACCCGCGCTTCGCGGATCTGCTGTCGGGCCTGGGCCGTTTCGGCCTGCATCGCGCCGGCGAGCGAATCGAGCTTCGCACGCTCGTCCTGGAGCATCGTCTGTTCCGCACCGATCCTCGCCTCTAGATCGAGAATCGCCTTCTGATCGTTCGCCGTGGGGATCGCGGCGATCAGACTCTGCAGGGCGGCGAATCGGGCACTCGAATTCGCCAGGGCGGCGCGGAACAACACCTGCGCCGTCGCAACCCGGGCACGTGCGGCGCCGATCCTCGCGCGCTCGCTGGGCGTGAGCGCCGCGAGCAGGGAGGCCGGCATCACCGCGTTCGCGCGGATCTGCTGTTGCACCGCGGCCGCAAGCCCGGCGTAAGTTCCTCCCGCTCCCGCGGCCAGACCGGCGATCGAACGCCAGTCCGGAGGGAGATAGTTCCGCTGCGTACCCGCAAGCAGTCGCGCCATGCCACGGGGACCGGTGATCGACTGGAATGCGAGACGATCCTGTTGAAGTTGCGCCTGCGCGGTCGCGAGGGCCTGCTGGAGCATCTGCACCTCTTGCGCGAGATGTGCAACGGCCTGAACGTCGATCACCGCCCACTGGGCGCGCGCGGCGACCGGCACCACAAGCAAGCCAAACGTTCCGATCAGGGCCCACCACGGCATCTCACGGCGATTGCCATTCATCGATCGCTCCTTGGCTGCATGAACTCTTCCAACCAGTTCGCCGACGACGGTCCCCGCTCGGCGATCAGCGATTGCATCCGGATCAGCGCGCTTCGACGGCCGGAGATCACGGCGAGTTCGCGCTCGAGCCCGGCGAGGTCGAGCTCGCAGATCACGCCGAGATGGGATTGCTTCACCAGGAATCGGCGCGAGCCCGGTTCGAGGCGGTGCTTGATCAGGGTGAATTCGCGATCGCTCAGGCCGAGCCCGTCGACGTACTCCTCGCGATTCGCCTCGAGGTTCGGGAAGACCACCTTGGTCGGCGTCTGCTCGACCAGCGTCCGACTGATCGGGCTCGCGAGCACGTCACTGGCGCTTTGCGTCGCGAGACACATCACCGCGTTGAGCTTCCGCCAGGTCTTCGGCGCATCCCGGGCGAAGTCCTCGAATGCCGGGTCCGAGATCAGGCGCCAGAACTCGTCCAGCCAGCAGACGAACGGCCGGCCGTCGATCAGCGCGCGCACCAGATGGAACAGATACGCGGTCGTCGGCGCGCGGACCGCATCCAGTCCGAGGAAATCGGTGACGTCGATTCCGACGATCGGGTGCCCGGAGAGCCGCGGTACCACGGTGTCTTCCGGATTGTCGAAGACCCAGGCGTACTCCCCGCCGGTCGAGGCGCACCAGCGGCCGAGTCGGGCATGAGGACCTTCAGGATCCGTCGGATCGAGAAACTCGATCAGCCGAGACAGGCGACGGGCGGGCGGTTCCAGCGCGAGGGTGCCGCGCAGTGCGCGATCGACGTCGGCTTGCTCGCCGACCGCGAGCACGTCGCGCCCCGGGTTGGCGGCTGGCTGCGCGAGCAGTCGTAGCCACATCCTCAGGAATTCCACGTTGCCGGGCGTCGGTGGCAGCTGCAGCGGATTGAACCCGGTCGGAAGCCCGCTCGCGAGCGGAAGATAGTCGCCGTCGAGCGCACGCACCAGGATCTCGAGACCTCGATCCTTGTCGAAGACCACCTGCGTCACGCCCCGCCGGTGCAACATCGCAAGGAGGAAGCCGATGAAGACGGTTTTCCCGGATCCCGTGGGACCGCAGATCAACGTATGGCCAATGTCACCAGGAGCGGCGGACGCGGACTCCCCCTTGGCGCCGGCGTGCAGGGAAAAGTGATACGGGGTACGGCCCGACGTGACGAGCCGGATCAACGCGTCACCCCATAGATTGTCGTGTGCTCGACCGACGGGGTATCCATGGAAGGACGCCATCGCGGCGAAATTTCGCGAAGTGATCGGCGCCTTGCGTGGGCGCAGCGCGAAATTGCCGGGCAATTGAGCCCAGAACGCCGCTTCCAGCGCGAGGTCCTCGCGCGCGGTCACGGTACCGGTGTCCGCGAGCAGGCTCCGGGCGGCGGCGACCCGATCGTTGAGGGCTTTCAGTCGCGGCGCCGAACCCGCGGGTGCCGTCTCGTCGGGATCCGCGAACACCTGCAGACTGAAGTGATGGTCACCCATCACGAATTGATTGCTCGTCAGCGCATCGAGCGCGTCCTTCAATTCCGCCGCCTGGGTCACCGCGAAGTCGCCCGCGTTGGTCATTCGATTGAACTGTCGCTGCAGTACCGCCTGGGCAGTCGCCTTGGAAAGGAATGTGAATGATTGCGTCGCAACCAGCGGAAATGGGACAGCGAGCAGCTTGTCGAACATTCCGACGAAGCAGGGCGTCGGATACTCCTTGATGCCGATCATCGCCGCGACCCGAGTCTCGGTCGCCCCTCGATACTCGATGGCTTCGTGGCCGAACAACAGGCGCGTATCCGTGACGGCATCGGCGATCGGGCCGCGCGGTAGCGGGACGCGCTGCCAGCGCCCGTTGACGAGCGTCGCGAAGTACTCGAGCAGCGAGGAGAACCACGACCCGCCGTCGCGGTACGCCCCGAGCGGAACCGGGTCGTAGCGAGCGAGCGACGCCTTCAGATCGCCGGCAACCTTGGCACAGACCTCGAGCGCGTCGCGGCGATCGAGCGCACTTTCTCGGTCACGTTCCCGCGTGACCAGACGACGCAGCGCTCCGGTCTGCGCCGCACCAGGGGGTCGGTAAATCACGGCGACGAAGAGTTCATTGTGGAGGAGTCCGGACGCCTCGAGTCGACGCTCGTACCGATGGCCGAGCGTATCGGCGAACGAAGGCGGGGTTGCGATCGATCGTGGTCGGGAGGATCCACGGACGTCGTCGCCCGCATCGGCGGTGCGTCGAACCAGATGGGTCCACAGTGCGAGCTGCGGACTCGCGAGATTCCGCCACAGCGAGTTCAGCCGCTCGTGCCAAGCATCGAGCGCAGCGTCGTCGGCGCACTCGAATGGCGCCCCGGCGAGCCGGAACGCCTGCACGTAATGACCTTGCCGCGTTCGAACGACCGTCTCGGATAGATGCGCGGTGTACGGCACATGCCGGGACGCGATCGGCTCACGGACGGCCGCTGCGATACGCCGAGCGCTCACCATGGGCGACTCGCACCGCCGACCGATCCGGCGACGGCACTCACGGTGCGCGCCGGCCGGTAGGCGCGACGGTCCGGCAGGTCGATGATCAGCGGTCCGTAACTGCTCGCACGCCAGGTGTGCGCGCCGCAGAGCCAGCCCGGAAGCCGCGTCCTCCCCCACAGCAGCAGGAGATCGAAGAAGCGAGGATCCTGCAGGCACAAGAGCGCGCAGACACCGTGGATCGGCACGCAAAGCAGCAGCGCGAGGAGATTGCGCGTCACGAGGAAGGCCTCCATCGTGAACACCATGTTGAGCATCAGCGCCGCATAGGTGACCCCCCAGCGCATCGGAGGCCGGGTCACCCCCACGAACAACACATCGGCGGTGATGCCACGGTCGGTCATGGACATCGCTCAGACGCCGAACATTCCGCGGACCCAGGTCACGATTTGCGGCGCCCCGAAGGCGATCGCGATCCCGAGAATGGCGCCGATCATCCATCCCCAGGAGACGCGGTTCGCCATCGCCATGCCGCCGAGCACCATCACGAGGATGATCGCGATCGGCGTCAGCCACGCGAGGATGTTCGCCTGCAACGCGGTCGCGCCGGTCATGAACGGGGACGTTTGCGCGAGCGCCGCGAGCGGCACGACGATCAGCGACGCCGCGACGATCGCGCAACGCGCCCCCCGCGGGAGCAATGTCGGCGACGGTGCTACGACTCGGTGGGGGCGTTTCATCGTGGATCTCCTCGGATGGCGCTCGGACAACGGTGGATGGGTTCGATCGCGATCGGCGGCATTCGGCCCTACGACTCGACCGCGGCGGCGCGACGCGACGCCAGTTCCTCGCGCTTCGCCTTGCCGGGCGCGCCGAACTTGAATCCCTGCACGACGAACGAGTGGTCGTATTGCTTCTCGCCTTCGCGGTCCGTCCAGTTGCTCGCGCGGATCTGAGCCTGAACGATCAACTGGTCTCCTTTGCGGACATTCTTTGCGATCGCTTCTCCGAGGGAGTCGAACGCGGTGAACCACAGGCTGGTGACCGCTTCGCGCGGATTGCCGGCCTCGTCCTTGCCGATGTAGTCGTTGCCCACGAGGCAAAAGCGCGTATAGGACACCTCGCCCTTGATCGCGAGCTCGGGGTTCTTCGCCAGCTGACCGATTGCGGTGACCGTGAAGCTGTTCATTGGAGACTCCTGTTTCGTGCGTGACGCGGTGAATGGGATCGAACTGCGGAATCAGTCTCGGAAAATCCGCAGCGCATGGGAACGAACGAAAATTTCGCGTTCGAACAGATATGCGTGACGCCGACCGCCAGGCATGCGTTCGTTGTGATTTGGCGCCGCGTTGCGATTTGCGTCTAAAATGCCGCTTGACACGCGGAACCCACCGCACGCACCCGAAACGTCCACGGATCCCCATCGATGACAGCCGAGTCCGCCGCGCTCTCGACGAGCGTCCCTGCGCTGCGCGTCGCGAACCTCGAGAAGCGGTACGCGACGCTGAAGGCCGTCGATCGCGTGTCCTTCGAGGTTCGCCCGGGCGAGATCGTCGGCCTCCTCGGACCGAACGGCGCGGGCAAGACGACGACGATCAACATGATCCTCGGCCTCCTCGAGCCCTCGGCGGGCGAGGTACGAATCGGCGGAATCGACCTGCGAGTGCAGCGCGGCGCGGCACTCGCGCGCACCAACTTCGCGGCCGTCTATTCGGCGCTGCCGGGCAATCTCACGGTGCGGCAGAACCTGCGGATCTTCGCGCTGCTCTACGACGTCGCGGACGGGGCACGCCGGATCGATGCGCTGGTCGAGGAGTTCGACCTCGCGCATCTCGCCGACACCAAGTGCGGCCTGCTGTCCTCCGGCGAGCAGACCCGCGCCGCGCTCGCGAAGGCGCTGCTGAACCGCCCGGAGCTCTTGCTGCTGGATGAACCGACGGCCTCGCTCGACCCGTCGGCCGCGCAGATCGTGCGCGAGAAGATCAAGAGCCTCGCCGCGACCCGTCGCTGCGGGATTCTCTGGACCTCGCACAACATGCTGGAAGTCGAGGCGGTCTGCGACCGGGTGCTGTTCCTGTCGCACGGCCGGATCCTGCTCGAGGGAGAGCCGCGCTCGCTGCCGGAGCGGCATGGCGCCGCGAGCCTGGAGGACCTGTTCATTCGCGTCGCACGCGAGCCGCTGTCGGCGAGTGCGGGCGGTGCCGAGTGAAGTGGCGGCCGATCGCGGGCGTGATCCTGCGCCAGATCTACCTGCTCAAGGGCAGTCCGGTGCGGCTCTTCCCGATGATCACCTGGGTCGCGATCGACATCGTGCTCTGGGGCTTCATCACCCGGTACCTCAACTCGATCGAGGGCCACGGCGTGAATTTCGTGCCGACCCTGCTCGGCGCGGTGCTGCTGTGGGACTTCTGCACGCGGATCATGCAAGGCATCAGCACCGCGTTCCTCGAGGACGTGTGGTCGCGCAATTTCCTGAACCTGTTCGCCTCACCGCTGTCGATCGGCGAGTACGTGATCGGACTCGTCGCGACCAGCATGCTCACGAGCGCGCTCGGACTCGTGGTGATGCTCGCGCTTGCGACCCTCGTGTTCGGCCTGCATTTCCTCGCGATGGGCGTCGCGCTCGCCGCATTCCTCGGAATCCTGTTCACGTTCGGCGTCACGCTCGGGATCCTCGGCACCGCGATCGTGCTGCGCCATGGGCCGGCCTCCGAGTGGCTGCTCTGGCCGATCCCGGCGGTGCTCGCCCCGTTCGCGGCGGTGTTCTATCCGCTGTCGACGCTGCCCGCGTGGATGCAGGTCATCGCCCGCTGCATGCCACCGGCCTACGTGTTCGGTGGGATGCGCCAGGTGCTCGCCGGCCGGCCGTTGCCGGTGCACGAGCTCGGGATCGGCGCGCTACTCGCGGTCGGCGGGCTCGCGCTCGCCGGCTGGACCTACGGCCGGGTGTATCGCCACGCGGTGCGCAGCGGCCTCCTCGCCCGCTACAGCGCCGAAGGCGCGGGCTGACGAAGCCATCGTCGGTGCGCCCCGCGACGTCGGCGCCGGGCGACCCGAACGCGACGCCGAGGCCGCCGAAGGCCTCAGCGATACAGCGGCGCGATCGGCGGGTCGTGCGTGTCGGTGCGCGAGGTCGGCTTCGGTAGATCCGTGAGGCGCGCCGCGAGCGCCGAGCCGTCCCAGACCCCTCCGGCGTAGCAGGCCCGCTCGAGTTCTGCGATCGCCGTGCGGGTCTCGGGGTCGCCGAGGCGCTTCGCGAGCGCCTGCAGTCCGCTCACTCGCTCGTCCGGCCACGCCGCCGTCGCCCAGGCGAGCAGCGCACGCCGCGCCGCCATCGCATCGTGCCGGCCGCAAGCCGCCTGGAACTGCGCACGGGCACGCGAGGCGCGCAGCGGCGTTTCGGTTGCCGGGGTCGACGCACTCGACCCGCCAGCCACCGTCGCCTCGCCCGCCAAGGTCGGCTCCTTGCGCTCGACGGGCGCCGGCGCACGACGGCGCGACACCCACCAACCGACCATCGTCGCGACCCAGAGGAGGCCGAGCGCGGCGCTCACCCCGATCCAGCGACGATCGCCGCCGAACCAGGTCCGCCAGGCCGCCTGACCGGGCGGCGCCGCCGCCCGCGAAGTCGTCGCCGCGGCCGCCGGGGGCGGTGCGTTCGCGCCGGCGCTCGGCGCGGCGCCGCTCGTCGCCGCCACGCCGCCAGGGACGGGCGACACCTCGATCGTCTGGGCAGGCACCTCGACCGACTGCGCCTGATCGGTCGCGGTGTTCCACCACGCAAGGTGCAGCGCCGGGATCACGTAGCGTCCGGGGCGATCGGCGATCAACGCGATGCTCTGGTCGCGTGTGCCGGCGATTCGTCCGCCGGTCGCCGCGTTGCTGAGCTTCGCATCGTCCGGATAGTCCTTCAGGCCGGGCGGCAACGGGAGCATCGACGCGAGATCCGGCAGCTGTGCGGCCGCAAGGCCGCCGGCCGTGAGATGAAGATCGAGCGTGATCGGATTGCCAGCCTCGACCCGCAGCGACGGCGGTTGCCACGATGCCGTGAGCTCGAGTCCCGTGGCGGGGAGCCACGGACCGTTCCCCGCGGCGGCCGGTCGGGGACGCACGTCGAGCACGATCGGCGGACCCTGGACGCGGATCCGCTTGGTGCCGGTCATCATGCCGCCGAAGAACCGCGCGAACGGATCCCCGGAGAGCGGGTCGCTACGCATCGCGACCTCGATCTCGCCGTCGAGCGTCGCTCCGGGGATCGTCAGCGGCCCGTTTCGCTGCGCAAAGAACACGTAGTGACGCGTGACGACGTCGTACGTCTGCCCGTCGCGCACCGTGGACGAGTGTTCGTCGCCCGAGAGCCGCTGCATCAGCACGTCGTCGTCGGTCGGGAAATCGAGCGTTCCCTGATACAGCGGCTCGGCCGCGTAGACGCGCACCGTGACGTCCACCGCCGATTGCACGTACGGGGTTTTCGTGTCGACGGTCGTTTCGACGAACACCGCCCCGCCGGCACCCGCTGCGGTGCCACCCGCCGTGCCACCCGCCGCCGGGTTGCCGCCGGTCCCGGACCCACCGACCTGCAGCACGAGCGGTGGACTCGCTTCGCCACCCCATTGAATCGCCGGGACGGTCAAGGTACCTGGGCGTTTCGGCGACAGTTCGATCTGCGCCTGCGTCTGCGAGGAAATGCTGCCGTTGATGATCTGCAGGTTGTTGCTGGTGCCGACCGACAGCACCGAGAAATCCTGCTTCAGCGGCGCCAGATCCGGTTGCGAACTCGTCTGCCCGTCCCGCTGCAGGGTCAGCTGCACCGAACCCCCGACCGTGGTCTGCGAGGTGTCGAGCCAGGCGCGAACCGCCGCATGCGCGCTGCCGCCGATGACGAAGGTCCACAGCAACACCGCCCGGAGCGCCGCTCTCATCGTCGCGATCCCTCTCGTTCCTGTTGCAGCAGATGCTCGATCATGAACTTGCGCCGCAGGAGTCCGCCCGGATTGTCCGGAATCCATCGTAACCACTGATCGAGCGACAGGGCGCGCTCGGATTGCGGGCGCGGGGGTGACTGCGTGCCGCCGGTACCCGGCGGCACGCCGTGGAGCGCGAATTCGGCGTCGCGGCGCGCCCGGGCTGCGGCTGCAGCAGCCGAAGCCGCCGACGCCGCAGCGGAAGCCGGCGCCGCGCGCGGCCCAACGGCCGACGCGCTCTGACTCTGCTGCCCGGTCTGGCCTTGCGGACTGTTCTGGCCTGGCTGCCCGCTGTGATTCGGCTGACCGCTCTGGCCCTGCTGACCGCTTTGACTCTGCTGCCGGTTCTGGCTTTGCTGCCCGCTCTGACCTGGCTGCCCGTTCTGGCTTTGCTGCCCGCTCTGACCTGGCTGGCCGTTCTGACCGGACTGCCCGCTTTGACCTTGTTGACCTTGTTGACCCTGCGAGCCTTGGTGAACCTGCGAGCCTTTCTGGCCTTGCTGGCCCGGCTGTCCCTGCTGCGGCTGCGATGACTTCGCGGGCGGCTGCGCTTTGATCCTCCGTTCGACGATCGCGCGATTATGCAGCGCATCGTGGTACAGCTCACTGCCGTGCGGCGCCGTGCGCAGTGCCGCCGTGTACGCGCCAACGGCTTCGGACAATCGGCCCGCGCGCGCGAGCGCGTTGCCGCGATCGTACTCGGACAGCGGATCGGTGAACCGTTTCAGCGTGGCCGCAGCGGTCGCGTAGTGCTGCGCGACGCTCTCCGCGTACGCGCGGCGGCGCGGATCGCGGAACAGGCGGGCTGCCGCCACCGCGTCGCCTCGCCGCAGGAGCCGTTCCGCCCGTTGATCGGGCGTCAGCCACAGGTCCGACCAGCCGAACGCATGCGCGCTGCCGCCGATGAATGCCGCCGCGATCGCGAGCGCCACCACGATCGGCTGCCGCCTCATACCCACCCCCGGCGTGCAAGCGTTGCCGCCACGAGCAGCAGCGGCAGCAGCAGCCAATAGCCTTCGTTGCGCCACGCGGCGACCCGCGCGCCCGGATCGATTCGAGCGTGCACGAGCGGGTTGAGTCGGGCAGCCTCGAGCCGATCGATCAAGCCCCGTGAGGAATCGACGGACCAGTAGCTTCCGCCGCCGGTCGCCGCGAGCTGCCGGAGCCGATCGACGTGCAGCTTCGTCAGCTCGAGCTTGCCGCTCGCATCGCGCACGAAACCATCGCCGCCCGGCTCCGGCGCGCCCGCGACGGTGCCGACCCCGACCGCATCCACCGTGGCGCCGAGCGATCGTAATCGCTGGGCCGCGGCGAACGCGCGCGCCGGATCATCGAATCCGTCGGCGACCACGATCACGTGGCCGTTGCGGCCGCCGGCCTGTTGCAGGAGCGACGCGGCCTGATCGAGCGCCGGCGCGAGGGCATGGCCGGGCTGCGGCATGATGCTCGGAACCAGCGGATCGAGCAGCGACCGGATCGTCGCGACGTCGTCGGTGAGCGGCACCACGGTATGCGCGTCGCCGGAGTAGACGATCAACGCGACGCGTGCATCGCGCGCCGCGCGCAGCAGATCCTCGATCAGGTAATGCGCCCGCGTGACCCGGTTGGGCGGCAGGTCGGCAGCGTTCATCGACGGTGAGAGATCGAGCACGACGACCCAGTCCGCGGGCTCGCGGTACGCCGCGCTTGGGACGCGCCGCCACGCCGGTCCCGCGAGGGCGAGCGCGCCGAGCGTCCAGGCCAGCGCGAGCGTGAGCCACGGCGAGCGACGCCGCCCCTCTTCTTCCAGCCGCAACGCTTCGAGCAGATCCGCTGCGACGATCTCGCCCCAGCGACCCGCACGGCGCGCCTTCCAGTGCCGCCAGAGCGCGAACGACACGAGCGGCGGGATCGCGAGCAACCACGCGGGATACAGGAAATGGAACGCAGCGAGGGACTTCAAAGCCATGAGCGCGCTCCGGCCACGGCCGCAGGGACGCTGAGCAGCAACGCAAGCGCGAGCGGATAGGCGAACCACTCGTCGGTCGGGCGCACCCATTGGGCTCGGCCGGTCACCGGCTCCAATCGATCGATCTGGCGATACACTTCCCTCAGCGCATGCGCATCGGTCGCCCGGAAATAGCGCCCACCGGTGATCTTGGCGATTTGCTCGAGCGCATGCTCGTCGAGATCCTGGTTGCCGCCGAGACCGAACGGACCGCTGCCGGCCGGCGCGCCGACGCCGATCGTGTAGATCCGCAAGCCGACCTGCTTCGCGAAGCGCGCCGCCTGAATCGGATCGAGGACGCCGGTGTTGCTGCGGCCGTCGGTCAGCAGGATGAGGACCGTGTGCTTCGCGCCGTGGCCGGACCGGACCCCGTTCGAATCGCGCAAACGTTTGATCGCCAGTCCGATCGCGTCGCCGATCGCGGTCTGCGGTCCGGCCATCCCGACCATCGCTTCGTCGAGAAAACGGTGGACCGTCTTCAAGTCGGCGGTCACGGGCGCCTGCAGGTACGGGTGGGTTCCGAACAGGATCAGCCCGACCTGATCGCCGCGACGTCCATCGATGAAGCGCCCCGCGACCTGCTGCACGACCTGCAGCCGACTCGCGTCGTTCGCCATGTCCTCGGTCGCCATCGAACCCGAGACGTCGACCGCGAGCAGGATCCGTCGTCCGCTCGTCGGCGCGGGCAGCGGTGGACCAAGCCATTGCGGTCGCATCGCCGCCAGCACGAGCAGGATCCACCCCAGCGCGAACAGCGCTCGCGCACCGCGCCTCGCGCCCCCGAGCGTCGCCTCGTGGGTCGCAAGCGACGCGGCGAACGGCAGGAATAGCGCGGCGCCGCCGATCGACGCCGCGCGACGCCAGCGCCGATGGATCCACGGGAGCGGCGCGAGCACCGCCATCCACGGCCAGGCGATGTGGATCATCGCGGCGCCCCGAGATCGACCGGCGACCGCGCACCGCGCACGAACCGCTCAGCGGCGGCGAACCAGATCTCCCGGTCGTCGAGCCGCTCCGGATCGAGCCGACCCGCGAAGTTCGCGCGCAACAGCGATTGGCCGGGCGCACCCCGCAATCCCTCCGCGCCGCCGTTCGCGAGGAATCGCAGCCACGCATCGCCGTGCAGGCGCGCGACCCGATCGGCGCCGTATCGCGCGAGCGCGTAGCGCCGCAGCAGGTTCTGGATCGCGCGGGCCGCCCGGATCACGTCCGCTTCGTGCGCGCGGATCCGGCGAAGTTCGACGAGCGCCGCGCGGCGCAGTCGCCGCCGCGGATGGCGCCACCACAGCACCGTGACGATCGCGAGCGCCACGATCAGGCCCAGCAGCGCCCACCACCCGGGCGCCGGCGGCCACCAGCCGGGCGGTGGCGGTGCCCGGTCGGGAGCGAGCTGCGACAGCCAGTCCGCGTTCATGCCGCGAACGGCGCGGCTCGCAGTAGCGCCGGCAGCGCCTCCTCGACGCGCTCACCGGTGTCGAGCCGGATCGGTCGGCCCTGCAGGCGCTCCGCGATCTCCTCGACCCGCCGCGCGCGCGTGCGCCACGCCTCGGCCCAGCGTTCGCGAGCGGCGGCACCGTCGAACGGCCGTACCCGGCCCGGCACGCCACCGCGAAAGCGACCATCGGGCAGCCCCCGTTCCTCGAGCGCATCGGTGATCCAGTACAGCCGACATTCGGCGTGCGCGCCGAGGGTGAGCCAGTGCGGATCGAGCGGCTCGTCGGCACCGGCGAAATCGCTGATCGCGAGCACGAGGCTGCCCGGGTGCACCAGCGACAGCGCCGTACGAAGCATCTCCCCGAGGGTCTCGGGTCGCGGCGCCGCCGGGGCTCGCGGCTGCAATTCGACGAGCGAGCTCAGCACCGGGAGGATGCCGGCTTCGCGTGCACGCGGCGGATGACAGCGCAGCTCGGCGCCGTTCGCGACGATCGCGCCGATCCGATCACCCGCGGCGGCGACGGCCCACGCGAGCAGCGCGCTCGCACGCACCGCGAGCGCGGACTTCAGCTGGCGGCGACTGCCGAAGAACATCCCGGGCTGCAGATCGACGAGCAGCCACACCGGCCGCTCGCGCTCCTCGCGGAAGAGCTTGGTGTGCAACCGGCCACGGCGCGCCGTGACCCGCCAGTCGATGCTGCGGGCATCGTCGCCGGCGACGTAGGGTCGCACTTCCTCGAACTCGAGACCCCGCCCGCGGTGCGCGCCGCGGTGACTGCCGAGCCATTGGGCGCGCGCCGCGCCCCGGACCCGCAAGCCGGTCGACCGCGCGGCACCACGCAGGCCGAGCAGCTTGTCGAGGTCCGGCAACTTCACGGCGCCGGCACCCGGGCGAGCAGCTCCTCGACACAGGCCTGCGCGGTGACACCGCGCGCCTGCGCGCCGTAGTCGAGCAGCATCCGGTGACGCAGCGCGTCCGCAGCGATCGTCTGGACGTCCTCCGGGCTCACGTAGTCGCGGCCGTCGAGCCACGCGAGCGCGCGGGCGCCGCGCTCCATCGCGATCGCCGCACGCGGACTCACGCCCCAGCGCAGCCACTCGCCGAGCTTCGCGCTGTACGGTGCCGGGCGACGGGTCGCATCGACGAGCGCGGCAATGTACTCGGCGATCGGATCGGAGAGCGTCAAAGCGAGCACGTCGCGGCGGGCGGCGAAGATCGCTTCCTGCGGCAGGCGCTGCGGCGGCGGTGGCAGTTCGCGCTGCGCGATCGCCTCGGCGCGCGCGAGCTGCATGATCCGCAGGGTCGTCGCTCGATCCGGATAGTCGACCGCGACATGCAGGAGGAAGCGATCGACCTGGGCTTCCGGCAGCGGATAGGTGCCTTCCTGCTCGATCGGGTTCTGCGTCGCCATCACGAGGAAGAGCCGCGGCAGCGGATAGCTCGACTGCCCGACGCTGATCTGCCGTTCCGCCATGGCCTCGAGCAGCGCCGACTGCACCTTGGCCGGGGCGCGGTTGATCTCGTCGGCAAGGATCAGGTTGTGGAACAACGGACCCCGCTGGAATCGAAAGCCGCCCTCCTCCGGGCGATACACCTCGGAGCCAGTCAGATCCGCGGGCAACATGTCCGGTGTGAACTGGATCCGCTGGACGTCGCCTTCGACCGCGTGCGCGAGCGCCTTGATCGCCCGCGTCTTCGCAAGCCCCGGAGGCCCCTCCACCAGCAGATGACCGTCGGCGAGCAAGGCCACGAGCAGGCGCTCGACCAGGGTTTCCTGACCGATGATCTGGCTCGACAGATAGTCGCGCAGCCGCTCGAATGCGGTCCGTCGATCGACCGGTGGTCGATCGGCAGCGGTGGCTCCCGCCGGCTTCGATGCGCGTTGATCGATATTGGCTTCCGTCATCCGATCCTCCAGATCACCGTGATTCGCGATCGAGTGCCGCGGAGCGTGCCCAACCGCTCTTGATGGAAGATCGACGGGCGACGATCGATGGCGGGCCGGGCCGGGCACTCGGCCAGCGGACGCGCGCCCACGGAACGGGGTCTGCCACCCGTGCGATCCGGCGATTTCGACCGGCAGGGCGGCGGTGAAGTTCCGCGACGTCCGGCGAGGACGCCGACCGCACGAGGGTCACGCCCGGCGCTGCCGCCCGCTCAGCGGGACGGTAGGGCAGCGCCGGGCGCGCGATCGTCAGGCCTTCTGCAGCTTTGCAGCCGCGTTCTCGTAATTCGCGAGCCGGTTGAGGAAATTGTCGGTGAAGTCCGGCCGACGATTGCGGAAATCGACGTAGTACGCGTGCTCCCAAACGTCCAGCACGAGCAGCACCTTCCCTTCGCCGGTCGCGAGCGGAGTCGCCGCATTCGGGGTCTTCAC
This sequence comes from Gammaproteobacteria bacterium, assembly GCA_028870355.1. GTDB lineage: Bacteria > Pseudomonadota > Gammaproteobacteria > Steroidobacterales > Steroidobacteraceae > Bog-1198. Next base: position 14,193 of record JAGWPU010000006.1, read on the forward strand.
GATCTTCAGTTTGCCGGTCGGCGCGAGCACGAGCCACGCCCAGCCGGAGCCGAACTGCCCCAGCGCGGCGGCCTTGAACTGTTCCTTGAACTGCTCGACGCCGCCGAAATCCTCGACGAGCTTCTTCTCGAGAACGCCGGGGATACCGCCGCCGTTCGGCGACAGCGACTCCCAGAACACGCTGTGGTTCCAGTGCTGGCCGGCATTGTTGAACACCGGCTGCAGATCGTCCTTGCCGTAGGCGAGGCGCACGATGTCCTCGAGCGACTTGCCTTTCAGCGCGTCATTCTTCTCGACCAGGCCGTTCAATGCGGTCACGTACGCGTTGTGGTGCTTGCCGTGATGCAGCTCCAGCGTCTCCTGGCACATGCCCCGCGCGCTCAAGGCACCGACGGCGAATGGCAAAGCGGGCAACGTAAAACTCATTCTTCTTACCTCCGGTAGTGCGGGCCCCACCGATCGCCGCCGAAACGGCGCGGAACGGGCGGAACGACCCTCCCCGGCGCGTCCGAGCGGCGCGCTCGCAAAGGGGGCGATAGCGTATCACGGCCGCGGCGAATCGTTGTCGGTTACCCGGCCGGCCGCGGGGCGCGGTTAGCGCAGGATCCAGTGCGTCGCCCCTTGAGCGGCGAGGAACGCCTCGGCCGCTGCGCCCTGGAGCATCGCCAGCGTCGAGAGCAAGCCGGCCTCCACGCAACTCGCGGCTGCGACCGTGACCGAACGGGGCGAACCCGGGGCCGGCCAGCCGGTGCGCGGATCGAGAATGTGGCCGTAACGCCGGCCCTGCTTCAGGAGGTAGCGGCGCGCATCACCGCTCGTCGTGAGCGCACCGCGTTCGAGGCCGAGGATCATCGCGGCACGCCGCTCGGACTCCGGCCTCTCGACGCCGATCCGCCACGGTCCGGACGGCGTCGCGCGGTTCGCGCGCAGGTCGCCGCCGAAGTTCACGAGAAACGGTTCCTGGGTTTCGGCCGCGATGAGCTGGAACACGCGGTCGACCGCATACTCCTTGCCGAGCCCTCCGAAGTCGAGCTCCATCCCGATCGGCAGGAGCAGACGCGGCGCCTGCCAGCCGAGCTTCGCGAAGCCGACCAAGGGCAGGAGCGCCGCGACGGCGTCCGCCTCCGGTACGCGCGCCGAACCATCGAATCGCCACGCGCGCCGCAGCACGCCCGAGGTGATGTCGAACGCCCCCTCGCTCAGCGCGAAGCATTCGCGCGCGAAGTCGAGCAGCGATGCGGTCTCCGGATCGACGAGGATGCCGGCGGGGTCGCCTCGGCTGCGGTGGATCGCGGCGACGACGCTGTCGTCGCGGTACCGACTGTATTTCGCCTCGATGCGGCCGGCCTCCCGCGCCGCGATCTCCCCGAGCGCACCAGCCCGGTCCGCATCGACGTCGTGCAGCAGCAGTTCGCAGGGACTTGCCATCGCCGCGAAACACGCGGCGAGGAATCCGTCGCCGCGCCGCTCGATCGTGACCGCGGGTTCCGACGCCGGCCGTTCGCCCACGATATTGCCGCAGCGCAGGTCAGAACTTGTAACCGACCTGGACCAGGATCGCCTGCAGGCCCGGGTACAGGTCGAGATTCTGCAGCGCTCCGGGCGCCGCCGGCCGCCGATCCACGATCTGCCGGTAATACTCGACACGGACGCTGAATTCGGAGGTCGTGTGATCGTACCGATCGGTGTTGCGCGCGCCGTATTTCAATCCGTAGGTGAATGCGTGGAACGCTCCCAGACGCGAATCGGACGACGCGTTGGCGATCTGCGGCGCCGTGCTGTCGAGCCAGGGCAGGTAGAACCGGGCCGCCGATTGCCGGTACCAGCGTACGTCGGGTTCGAGAAAGCGGTCGCGACCGGGATTCCACCAGCGGACGTGCAGGTTCACCGTGTCCGAATGCACGCCCCAGTCGTCCGCGAAATAGCGCGTGGACAAGTCCATCGACAGCCGTCCCCAGGCGGCGCGATTTTCCCAATAGATGCTCTTGCGCACCCGCTGGTCCGGGCGCTTTTCGTACAGGTATCCGGTCGTGTTCCCGGTCGGATCGATGACCGAGATGATCTTGTACGGATCGTTCAGATAGCCGTGGAAGCGATCGACCGACAGGTTGAGTTCGCTGATCCACCGCTCGTTCATCACCTGGGTGATCCCGAACGTCGCACCGAGGCCGTCCTTCGTCTTCCCGCCGGTCTTGCGGAACAGCGCATAGTCGCTCGCCGGCACCGGTGCGCCGCCGACCGGGTGGACACTGTCGAACTCATTGGTCAGCGTGAGCGACAACGTGGTGTTCTTCTGATTGAAATCACGGGAAATACCGGCATTCGTGGACAGGGACACGAAATCGCGCTCGTAGGACACGGTGCCGCCGACGCTCGCGCTGGTCAATCGCGACAGCGGCAAGCCCCAGGTGCCGGTGACGGCGATCCGCTGGTCCTGGTAGTGCGGGTCCGCCGGCAGCGCGCCGGGCTGAACCGTGTAGATCCGCGCGGGCTCGCTCACGAGCTGGCCTGAGGAGGTGGTGTAGGTCGTCGGCGCCGAGCTCAGCGACGCACCCGACGGTGATGCGAACGTCTGGGGCTTGTTGCTCGGCAAGGCGCCGTTCGGCGAGCTGCCGGACAAGGAATCGAACACCGCCTCGCCACTGAAGGTCCGACCATCGTCGAGCGTCGTCGAGAAATTCACGATCGGCTCGATCACCCGGACGCGACCGTTCTCGTGGTAGTACGCGAGCGCCGTGTCGAAGTGCCACACGTTGGACAGCGCATCCGAAACCGCGTTGGTCGCCTCCTGTCCGTGCGCGGCCGTGGCGCTCAGCAACGCACAGCTCGCCGCGACCAGACGCCGGCGATCGACTCGCGCGTCCGACGAGGCGCCCGGCGAGCGCTCGCATTCCGTCAGTTGCATCCGCACCCTCCGCCCGCGAATCCGCTCCCGCCCGACGACGCTTCCTTGCTGAAATACAGGTGGTTGTCGAGCGCGTGGGTCAAGGGCTCGGCCGTGAGTTGCATGTCCTCGCGCGCGAGGATCCCGCGCTGCCAGGGCTTCACACCGAGGGAGGCACACCCGCCGAGCGCCAGCGCAGCGGCCGCCACGAGCGCAATCCTTCCGACTCCGATCCGCATGCCGATCCTCCTACTTCTGCGCGAGCAACCGTTCGACCTGACGTTCGTAGCCAGCCGCTTTCGATGGCAGGAACCCGATGTGCCGATCCCGCACCCGGCCGCGGCGATCGATCAACAGGGTGGTCGGCATCCCGGCGACCGCATAGCGCTTGGCAAGCGAACCGGAGGGGTCGTAGACGATCCGGAAGCCCGGATGGAAGCGCGCGAGGAAGCGCCGCGCATCGGCGCGGTCACGATCGAGGTCGACGGCGACGACGACGAGGCCGCGCCGGCCATAGGTGCTCTGCAGCGATTGCATCCACGGAAAGGATTGTTTGCACGGGCCGCACCACGAGGCCCAGAAATCGAGGTACACGACCCGCCCCCGGTAGGCGCCCAGATCGAGCGCCGGCGCGGCATGCGACGTGCCCGCAAGCGCCGCGAACGCGGTGAGCGCAATCGCCCAATGGTGGATCGATGCGAATCTTGACACTTCTTGACCTCTTCGCGGTGAACGTCGGCGACGGCACGATGTCGCAGCTGAATCGGCGCCGCGCGGATGCATGCGCCGAGTTGCCGATCCGCGATACTTTGTATCGCAAAGTTCGAGCGTGTCAAGCATGAGAAAATTCCACGACGCACTCGCCGACCTTCGGGTCATTCGCGGCCAGATCGCTCGCGGTACGCAGTTTCGCGGTTACGATCCCGGTTCGATCGCGGGTTCCGGCATGCTCGCGATCGTCGTGGCATCGCTCGAATCCCGTGCGGCGCACGGATACGGCGGCTCCATCTGGACGTTCGTGCGCATCTGGGTCGTGAGCGCGGTCGCCGCGGCGGGATTCATCGGCTACGAAACGCGTCGACGCGCGTACCGGGAACACGGCGACTGTGCGCTGGACATGCTTCGGTCGGCAATCGAACCGTTCCTGCCGGCGCTCGTCGTCGGCGCCCTGCTGACCGGCGTGCTGCTACGCGTCGCTCCCGAGGAGGTCTGGATGCTGCCCGGCCTGTGGGAACTGCTGATCAGTCTCGGCTTCTTCGCGTCCCGGCGTCTCTTGCCACGTCCGGTCTTCCTGGTCGGCGCCTGGTATCTCGTCGCGGGCCTGGCCTGTCTCGCGCTCGGCAAGGGTCGTGACGCGCCGTCGCCATGGGAAATGGGCGTGCCGTTCGGGGCCGGTCAGGCCTTGTTCGCGCTCGCATTGCAAATCGGGTACCGTACGATCGATGGCTGAGCGGCGCGACAAGGCCTCGGCGGATCATCCGTTCGCCTACGAAGGGCTCGACCGGGTGATCCACGAGCGCGCACGGCTGTCGCTGCTCACCTCCCTGGTCGCGCATCCGCAAGGCCTGACTTTCGCGGCGCTGAAACAGTTGTGCGATTTGACCGACGGCAATTTGTTCCGGCATTTGCAGACCCTCGAGAGCGAAGGCATCGTCAGCGCGGCAAAGACGCCGGGCACCGGACGCCCGCAGACACTGGTCCGCCTGACGGCGGCCGGCCGGCGACGCTATTTCGACTATCTCGCCGTGCTCGAGACGGTGATCGTCGACGCGGCACGGAACACGCAGCTTGCCCGCCGGAAGCCGCCCCGCGCGTCCTCGCGCGGCTGACGAGGAGAGACCGCATGTCGAGCAGACCCCGTTCGCCATTCATCCTGCGCATCGCCTGCGCGGCCGCGCTCACCATGATCGCCTTGTGGAGCACGAGCGCCGAGGCCGGCGGCGGTCCGATCGGCATCGATCACGAGTGGTCGCTCGATCAGGGCGGCATCTGGGCGCGAAAGTACCAGGTCGCACTCGAATTCGGCACCGTGGCGGTCGAAGCGGCGGGCAGCCTCTGGTTGGGCAACGACAGCAAGCTCGGCCACACGTTCTGGCAGAGCGCGGACGCGTCGATCGTCGCGGGGCTCGGTGCAACGGCGCTGAAGTACTCGTTCAGTCGCGCGCGACCCTTTCAGGGCCGGGGACCGAACGCCTGGTTCCAGGGCAATTGCTGCCAGAGCTTCCCGAGCGGCGAGGTCACGCTGCAGGCGAGCTTCGTGACGCCGTTCATCGTGAATTATCAGCACGACCATCCGTGGATCTGGTCGCTCGAAGCGCTCCCGGTCTACGACGCGTTCGCACGACTGAAGAGCCAGGCGCACTGGCAGACCGATGTGCTCGCCGGCTGGGTGCTCGGGTCCGCCGTCGGTTACTGGTCGACCACCCGGCACGTGCCGATCATGGTCGAGATCCTGCCGCGCGGCCTGTCGGTCGGCTTCTACAAGAAATTCTGACGGATGGCGGCGCCCGACCCGGTCGGGCGCGGTGGTTCACAGATCGGTGTACTTCTTGCTGGTCCCGCGCGAGAGCGCGACCGGATACTTGAGCGCGTTCAGTTCGAGCTTGCGGCGCGCGACGCCGATCAGATCCACCTCCAGCTTGTCGGCGAGGCGGATCAAGTACAGGAAGACATCCGCGATCTCCATCGCGACCGCCTCGCGCTGGCGGGCGCTCAAGTCTTCGGTCGCGCCGCGGTCGAGCCATTGAAAATGCTCGAGAAGTTCCCCCGCCTCGACGATCAGCGCGCTCGCGAGATTCTTCGGCGTATGAAACGGATCCCAGTCCCGATCCTTCGCGAACTGGCGCAGAGCGACCGTCAAGGCCGCGATATCGTCGTCGCTCATCGTGTTCTCCCTCGCGGACGGCAGGAACGCCCCGTCGTGTCCGCGATCCTAGCGCGGACCCACGACGGGCGCCGCGCGATGATTTGTTATCATTCGCAGCGCCCTGCCAGAATCAGCCACCTGGAGCCGCCGCGATGCCGTTCGACCCGATCTTCGACCGCCGGCGACTGGCGGCCCTCGTGCTCACCTTCGTCGCGAGCGCCGCGCCCGCCGCCGCGAGCGCCGCGGCCGCCATCGCGAGTGCCGCTCCCATCACCGCGAGTCCCGCGCACGCGGTCGCCGACACGCGCAATGCGATCGGCATCGCGGATGCGTCGGCTTGCACACGCGACCCCGCGGCCTCGACCACCATCCCGGGTTGGATCACCGTCGCCGGCAGCCCGAGTCTGCGCTGCGCGGCACCGGGGACCGCCGGCCCCGGGAGCCACGTACAGATCGTGAACGGCCCTTACGGCTCGTCGACCCTCGAGCGGCACATCGATCTGCACCGGTTCGCACTGCCGATCGACCGTGGCCTCGTGCGCTACCGGCTCTCGGGGCGCCTCGGTGCGACCGGCCTCGCGGGCGCCCGTGCCGAACTCGCGCTCACGTTCCTCGACGGCGCGGGTCGCGCACTCGCCCCGGGGCCGCGTCTCCTCGGTCCCGCCGGCAGTGCCGCGAAGGCGCCGCGGGTCGCGACGCGCCGCGTCTCGGGCGCCTTGCCGCGCGGCACCCGGGCCCTGCGCGTCGTGTTGAACCTGGGTTCCCCGGACGCCGCGCGGGGGTCCGCGCTGGCCGAGGACCTCGCGCTCTCGCTGCAACCCGACGTCCAGGTCGGGCCGGCGGCACCGCCCCGCTCGCGCGTCCCGCATTTCGATCATGTGTTCCTGATCATGATGGAAAACACGAGCTATGGGCAGGTGATCGGCGACCGACGCGATGCGCCCTACATCGACGCACTCGCCCGCCGCGGCGTGCTGCTCGCGAACTACCGCGCGGTCTACCACCCGAGCGATGAGAATTATCTCGCGATCGCGAGCGGGTCGGCCGGTGTGCGCGGACCGGTGTACTTCCCGCACATCCACCTCGCGGTCCGGCACCTCGGCGATGAGCTCGAGGCGGCGGGGCTCAGCTGGAAGACCTACGAGCAGGGCATGGGCACGCCGTGCAATACGACCACGAAATACGACAAGGTCTACGAGCCGGACGACGCGCCGTTCGTGAACTACGCGAACGTGATCGACGACCCGGCGCGCTGTCGCGCGCACCTCGTCGATACCCGGCAACTCGCGACCGATCTCGCGTCGGCGGCGACGACGCCGAATTTCGCCTGGATCGCGGCGGACGATTACGACGACGGCGAGGACTCGGGCAACGGCTCGCCGCACAGCCTCGCGGTGCAGAACCGCTGGCTGCGCCGCACGCTCGAGCCGCTGTTCGCCTCGCCCGCGTGGCGCACCCAGCGCTCGCTGCTGATCCTGACCTGGGACGAGTCGTCCACGACGCAGACCAATCACGTCGCGACGATCCTGGTGGGTTCGCGGGGGACGGTCCGACGCGGCTACGTGAGCCACGTCCGCTACGATCATTACAGCACCGCGCGCACGATCGAGGCGGCGCTCGGGCTGCCGTCGCTCACGGCGAACGACCGGTATGCCCGCCCGATCGACGATGCGTTCGCGCGCGGATCGTCGCGGTAGCGCATTGACCGGCGCGGTTGCGAGTTGACCGGCGCGGCGGCGCTTTGACACGCGCGCTCGCGCTGCTATAGAGTGCCTTCGCTCGAAGTGGCAGTCTGATCGGAGAGTGTCCGGCCTCGCGCCGGAACGCCGAAGGCGCAAGTTCCGCCCGGAAACGCTCAGGCCCAGCAACGACCGACTGCGGAAGCCATGCGGCTTCGACTCGGGCTCTGGAGAGTGGTGGATCCTGGGATCACGCAGGATTCACCCACCGAAGGGGCGCGGCGCCGATTCGGCGTCCGATCTCTCAGGTCGCAGGACAGAGGGGCGGCAGATGTTCGATGAACGTCTGCCGCCCTTTTTTTTCGGTCCGCGCAGCGGTCGGGACGCGATGGAGGGCTCATGGGACGACGCACGGCCTTGTTCGATCGGCATCGCGCCCTCGGCGCAACCACCGTGGACTTCGGCGGCTGGGACATGCCGCTGCATTACGGGTCCCAGATCGCCGAGCACCACGCGGTGCGCCGCGCCGCCGGCGTGTTCGACGTCTCCCACATGGGCGTGGTCGACGTGGACGGCGCGAGATCGCGCGAGTTCCTCGAGCGACTGCTCGCGAACGACGTCACCAGGCTCACCGCTCCGGGTCGAGCGCTGTACGGCTGCATGCTGAACGAGGCCGGCGGCATCATCGACGACCTGCTGGCGTACCGACTCGAGGCGTCCGCGTTCCGGATCGTCGTGAACGCGGGTCGACGAGAGGCGGATCTCGCGTGGATTCGCCGGCACGCGGCCGAATTCGGCGTCTCCGTCGTCGAGCGCGAGGACCTCGCGATGCTCGCGGTGCAAGGACCCGAGGCGCGGGCGCTGACCGCGAAACTCCTGCCGCCGGCACACGCGCCGGAGGCGCTCGCGCTCGCACCGTTCCACGCACGTCCGTTCGACGATTGGTATGTCTCGCGAACCGGCTACACCGGCGAGGACGGCTTCGAGGTGATGCTGCCGACGGCCCGCGCCGTCGACCTGTTCGAGGCGTTGCGGGCAGCCGGCGCGGTGCCCTGCGGTCTCGGCGCGCGGGACACCTTGCGACTCGAGGCCGGTTTGAATCTCTACGGCAACGACATGGACGAGGAGACCGATCCGTTCGAATCGGCGCTCGGCTGGACGGTCGCGATGCGGCCCGTGACGCGCCGCTTCATCGGGCGCGACGCGCTGGAGGCGATCGAGCGACGCGGATCCGCGCGCAAGCTCGTCGGGCTGCTGCTGGTCGATCGCGGCGTGCTGCGCCGCCACCAGACCGTGACCGCGCCCGGCGTCGGCGTGGGCGAGATCACGAGCGGCGGCTTCTCGCCGACGCTCGAGCGTTCGATCGCATTCGCGCGGGTGCCGGCCGCGACCGGCGCCGAGGTCGAGGTCGACGTGCGCGGCCGCGCGCTGCGCGCGCGCGTCGTCAAACCGCCGTTCGTCCGCAATGGCCAGCCGCTGGTTTCCTGAGCCCCACCTGGAGAGCCCCAGAACATGAGCAACGTCCCCGCCGAACTCGAGTACACCGAGGCGCACGAATGGATCCGCCGGCTGCCCGACGGCACCGCCGAGGTGGGAATCACCGACCATGCGCAGCACGCCCTCGGCGACATCGTCTACGTCGAGCTACCGGAGGTCGGACGCACGGTGAGCGCCGGTGACGCCTGTGCGGTGGTCGAGTCGGTGAAATCCGCGTCCGACGTCTACTCGCCGGTGAGTGGGGAAGTGATCGCACGCAACGCTGCACTCGAGACGACGCCCGAGTCGATCAACCAGGATCCGTACGGCGCCGGATGGATGATGCGGGTTCGGCTCGCACCGGGCGGCGGCGACGCGAAGACGCTGTCGGCCACGGCCTACACCGACCTCCTGAGCAAGGAAAGCGACTGATGGCATTCATCCCGCACACCCGAGCCGACGTCGAGGAGATGCTCGCGGCGATCGGTGTCGCGAACCTCGACGCGCTGTTCGAGGAAATCCCCGCGACACTGCGCGCGGGCGAGCTCACCGGGGTCCCGGCAGCGCTGAACGAGATGCAGATCGGCCGGCTGATGCGAGAGCGCGCGGCGCAAGATGGAACGCCGTGCTGCTTCATCGGCGCCGGTGCGTATGAGCACCACATTCCGGCCGCGGTCTGGGCGGTCACGACGCGCGGCGAGTTCTATACCGCGTACACGCCCTACCAGGCCGAAGCGAGCCAGGGCACGCTGCAGCTGCTCTACGAGTTCCAGACGATGATCGCCGCATTGACCGGAATGGAAGTCTCGAACGCCTCGCTCTACGACGGCGCATCGGCCACGGGCGAAGCCTGCTTGATGGCGGTCCGGGCGAATCGCAAGTCCACGTCGCGGCGCATCCTCGTCCCGGCGACGCTCCATCCGCGCTACCGGGAGGTCGCGCGCGCGGTCGCGGGTCAGCAAGGCCTCGCGTTCGAGCCCGTGGCGTACGATCCGGCACGCGGAACGATCGCGCTCGACGCGCTCGATGCGGCCGCGGCCGCTGGCGACGTGACCGCACTGGTCGTGCAGCAGCCGAACTTCTTCGGCGGCTTCGAGGCTGTCGACGCGCTCACCGACTGGGCCCATGCGCACGATGCGCTGCTGGTCGCGGTCGTGAATCCGACCTCGCTCGGCGTGCTGCGCTCGCCCGGGGAATGGGGCGCGCGCGGTGCCGACATCGTCGTCGGCGAGGGTCAGCCGCTCGGCGTGCCGCTGTCGTCGGGCGGACCGTACTTTGGGTTCATGACGACGCGCAAGGAATTCGTCCGGCACATGCCGGGTCGGATCGTCGGCCGGACGCTCGACAGCGCCGGCCAGGAGGGTTACACGCTCACGCTGCAGGCGCGCGAGCAACACATCCGCCGCGCGAAAGCGACGTCGAACATCTGCACCAACCAGGGGCTGCTGGTCACCGCGGCGACGATCTACCTGTCGCTGATGGGCGCGGAAGGCCTCGAACGCACCGCATCGGCCGCCCACGCGCGGACGCGACAGCTGCGCGACGCGCTGGTACGCATCCCGGGCGTGCGCGCGGCGTTCGACGGTCCGTTCTTCCACGAGACCGTGCTGCGGCTCGACCGTCCGGCGGCGCCGGTGCTCGAGGCGCTCGCCGCGGACGGCATCCTCGGCGGCTACGACCTCGCGCGCGACTATCCCGAGCTCGCGCCGGCGATCCTGGTGTGCGCGACCGAGACCAAGACGGACAGCGACATCGAGCGCTATGCGGCGGCGCTCGAGCGAATCCTGACGCAAGCGCCGCATTCGACGGCGAACCCCTGAGGCGAACGATGGCGATGCGTGAACCGACGATCTTCGAGTACGGCGCGCCCGGACGGGGCGCGAGCGATCAATGGCCGACCCCCGGGACGGACGCGGTCGCGGACATTCCGCCGGCGCTGCGCCGCGAGCGACGCCCGAGACTGCCCGAAGCCTCCGAACTCGACGTGGTGCGCCATTTCACGCGCCTCTCGCAGCGCAATTTCTGCATCGACACGCACTTCTACCCGCTCGGGTCGTGCACGATGAAGTACAACCCGAAGGCGTGCAATCAGTATGCGATGCTGCCCGAGTTCCTCGGCCGGCACCCGCTCGCGCCCGCCGCCTCGAGCCAGGGCGTGCTGCGCTGTCTCCACGAATTGCAGGAAATCCTGAAGACCGTGACCGGGATGAGCGCGGTCTCGCTGGTGCCGATGGCCGGCGCGCAGGGCGAGTTCGCCGGCGTGTCGATGATCCGCGCGTACCACCGCTCGCGGGGTGACGTCGCGCGCGACGAGATCGTCGTGCCGGAGGCGGCGCACGGGACCAATCCGGCGACCGCGACGATGTGCGGCTTTCGCGTGCGCGAGATCCCGGTCGACGCCGACGGCGACGTCGATCTCGCGGCGCTGCGTGCCGCGGTCGGCCCGCGGACGGCGGGCATCATGCTCACCAACCCCTCGACACTCGGCGTCTTCGAACGCCACATCGTCGAGATCGAGCAGATCGTGCACGGCGCCGGCGGGCTTCTCTACTACGACGGCGCGAACCTGAACGCGATCCTCGGCAAGGTGCGCCCGGGCGACATGGGATTCGACGTGATCCACATGAACCTGCACAAGACCTTCTCGACGCCGCACGGCGGCGGCGGGCCGGGGGCCGGTGCGGTCGGGGTGAACGAGCGTCTCGCGCCGTTCGTGCCGATTCCGGTCGTCGGCGAGGACGGCGGATCCTACCGCTGGCTCGACGAGGCCGATCGACCGCAGACGATCGGACGCCTGTCGACGTTCATGGGCAACGTCGGGGTGCTGCTGCGCGCGTACATCTATGTGCGCATGCTGGGACGCGACGGGATGCGCGCGGTGGGCGACCATGCAACCTTGAACGCGAACTACCTGTGCGTCCGACTCGCGGCGCTCGGCTTCGATCCGGCATATCCGTCGCGGCGCGCGAGCCACGAGTTCCTGATCACGTTGAAGCGGCAGGCGCGGCAGTACGAAATCAGCGCGATGGACGTCGCGAAGCGCCTGCTCGATCTCGGCTTCCACGCACCGACGACCTATTTCCCGCTGATCGTGCCGGAGTGTCTGCTGATCGAGCCGACCGAGACCGAGAGCAAGGCGACCCTCGATGCATTCGCCGCCGCGATGGCGCGAATCCTCGAGGAGATGCAGAACGATCGGGAACGATTGAAGAGCGCACCGCACGCGACGCCGGTGCGTCGACTCGACGACGTGCGGGCGGCCAAGCAACTCGATCTCACCTGGACCGGCACTCCGGCCGGATCGCCGTCAGCGAGTGCCTGACCGGGCGTGCCCGCGGATGCGCTGCAGCAGTTGGCGGCGTACCGCGGCCGCCTGCAGGCGCAACGGGTGCGCGCGCAATCGTCCGATCTCGGCCGCCGTGTACGGCCGGAAATTCGCCGGCACGTGCTGCCGGTCGAAGCGAAACAGCATCCAGTTCACGAGTTCGGCGAGGCGGGCGTCCGATAGCGGAGACGAGGCGATGCCGGGGACGTGGCCGAGGTACTCGCGACCGCCGGCGACCTGCAGGTACTTGGCCACCTCGCCCGCGATCTTCGGTGCGGTCCTCCGCGAACCACCGCCATCGACGCGATGGCAGCCCTGACAATCGAGCGCCCAGTCGGCCCACGCCCGCCGCGGATCGGGAACGCCGGGCATCGGACCCGTCCCCACGTAGGCTGCCTTGGGCATCGCACCCGCATCCGCCGCGACGGCGCCGGTGATGGCGGCGAACGCGAGCACCGCGGTCACGGCGATCGCAGTGCGCCGCGTCGCGAGGACGCGCCTGGCCGGCCAGCCGCTCACGCGCGCTTACTTCTTTTCCGGCTCGGCGCCGAGTATCACCGATACGGTACAGGTGTACGACTGGCTCTTGACGCCGAAGCACCAGGTGATTTCGTTGTTGTTCTGCGCGCGCACCACCGGCCGGTCGCCTTCGTTGCGCTGGCAATTGCAGCGACCCCACAGGATCCCGCCGCAACAGTCGTTGTAGGAGACGATGTAATTGCGTCCGTCGGCGGGATTGCGGCAGGTGCCGATCCAGCAGATCGGTGACATCTCGGTCCCCGGCGGACACGCATTCACGGAGCCGCCGTAGCATGCGCACAGCGAGCCGTCGATCGCGCAGTAGCGCCAGTAATCGCAGCGCGTCTGATCGCCGGGATCCTGTGGGTTGCCACTGTACACCGGGGTGCGCTCGCCGGAATTGGGATTCTCCGCCGCGGAACGACCGTCGGCGCGCGCAACCGGCAGCAACGGCACGGATGCGGCTCCCGCCAGCATCCCGCCCAGCACGCTGAACACGCTACGTCGCGAGGTTCGGCTCGCGAACCCACGCAATACCTTTTCGGTCAACTGGTCGAAGTCAGCCACGCCCGTCTCCCGTCGTTGCCGTGATACGGCTCCGTCCTTCCAAGTAGTCCTGCAGGCTCGCCACCTGACGTTCCTTCGCGATGAACAAGCTCTCGAGATGTTCGCGTGTGTTCACGAGTCCGGCGGCCGCGAGCCTTCCGGTCTCGTCGATCAGCGCCGCGAAGGGGAGCTTCGCAACCCCGAAGGTCCGCCCGAGCGGCTCCGACAGCACGTACGGAAACTTCCCCAGCCCCTTGTCGCGCACGAACTGTCGGTGTCTCTCCGGTTCGCCGTCGCTCGCAAGGACGACATCGAGCCACTTGCGCTCCGCGCCCTGCGCGGACCGGATCGCGGGCAGGAGCGACTCGCAGATCGGACAATCCGGCGAGACGAACAGCAGGAGCTGGCTGCGGCCGGCCGGTGCGCCGCCGACCCGCACTTCGCCGCCATCGAGCGTCGTCAGTGCGAGTTGTGGTGCCGGGTCGCCGACCTTCAGGGCCTGCTGTTTGAGCGCGAGGGCGCCAGCCGGCGCGAGGCGCTGGTGCAGCACACCGATCTGACGCGCGAGCGCGAGGCACAGGAGCCCGAGCCCGAGCACCGCGATCCACAGAACGATCTGCGAGGCGATCACGAAGCTCATCGCACGGCTCCGGTCGCCGGGGCGCCGAGGCTCATGAGCTGATCCAGCGCAAAATACAGCGCGAGCAACGCGAGCGCGCCGCCGATCGTCGACAGCGAGACCGCGAACGGGTGCCGGGTGATCACGGCCGCACGGGGGGCTGCGGCGATCGCGGCCGCGACGAGCGCGAGAGCGCCGGCGCGCAGCGGGTGATAGGGCCCGAGCCGCGCGTGCGATGCACCGAAGCTGCAGCCGCAATCGAGATCGCGTCGACCCGCGGCGACCGCGCGGGCCAGCGCGATGAAGTAGCCGGCCCAGATCGCAGTGGCGAGCGCCGCCCCCGCGGCCCGCAGTCCCGGAAGCAGCAGCGCGACGCCCGCACCCGCCTCCGCGATCGCGAGGATCACGAGACTGGTCGCCGCCGTCGCCGCCGACGCCCCGGTGAGCGCTTCGAGCGCCGCGCGCGGGCGTGCCGGCCGCACCAGTTTATGCCCGGCCGAGACGAGCGCGAGCGCCGCGAGAAACGCGGCGACCTGCACCGCGAACTCGGCGGTCACGGCGACGGGCCAGCTCGTCGATCCGGGGGGTCCGGAAACCATCGTTCAGCGCACCGGTTCGATCGACAAGCGCGTGTCCAGGCCCGGCAACCCCAAGCTACGGATCAAGGCGCCGGTCTCGGGATCGTAGACGTCGAGTCGTCGATCGGCCTGCACGAGCAGCGTCGGCTTCGCGCCATGGGTCAGCGCGATCGACGAACCGGGCCGTACCAGCCGCAGGCGCCGCAGCCGCTGCTTCGTCGCGACGTCATAGACCCACACTTCGTCGGCGGCATCCTTCTGCGTCCCTTCGTGCGCGTGCGCCTGCATCAGAACGTACAGCTCGCCTTGCGCATCGCTCGACACCAGCTGCCACCCGCTCGGACGCCAATGCGCCGCCCGCTCGGCCGGGGTCACGAGCGGCCAGCTCGGCAAGACCTTCGCAGCGGCGTGGCGCATGTCGATCGGCTGGACGTCGCCCTTCATCGTCACGAAGTAGCGGACCCCGTCGATCATCGTGGAGGCGGTGAACAGGGGGTTGTGGCCGAGGTGATTGAAGGGCTTCGATTCCGAATGGCTCACCACGTGCCCGGCGGCATCGAGCTTCACCGAGAACACCGTGCCGCTCGCGCACAGTGTCGAGAAACCGATGCGGCCCGACGGAAAGATCAGCGCGCAGCCCGGGATGTCGACGTCGCCGAGCACTTTGCGATGCACGAGGTCGACGACGGTGACCGAGGCGGCTGGGGTGAAGTTGAACACGAGCCCCAGGCGCTCGTGATCGGTGAACTCGAACATGCCCTGCTGCGCGGTGATCAAGGCCCGCTTCCTGCCCGGCAGCACGATCTCGCCGATCGGGTCGAGCGTGCGCTTGTCGTAGACGGTGATGTAGTCGGTGCGGGTGCCGCGCGTGTACCGCGACCACACCGTGTCGGCGGTGTAGAACTCCGGGCGATCCTTCGGGATCAACATCGTCGTCGAATCGCGCGCCTGCACCTCGCCGATCACGCGGCGCGAGTCGTCACCGACGTCGCGGATCTCGATCCGCTCCGACGCGTAATCCAGGAACGCCCAGTTCGTCGGGTACTTCGCCGGCAGCGTGAGCACCACGCCGGTCTTGTCGCGCGGCAGGGGGTGCGCAAATCGTTGCGATGCGAACGACGGCGCCGCAGCGAGGACACCGAGGATCACGGGTAAAGCCGTCCGAATGCCTTTGACGCTCATGGAAGAATCGTTCCCCCTGAAGTTTCTCGCGCGCGTTCCGCACCGCTGGAGCAGCGCGGGATCCCCCGCCATTTCCTCCAAGCATATCCGCTCGAGCGCGTTCGCGGTACTTCAACGCAACCGCCGGCGAAAAAACGAGCATTTCCGGTCGCGGTGCGGTAACTTGGTTCGGCCACGCGACCCGGCACGGGAGCCTCCCGATCCGGGAACCGCCGCGCCTCGACCCGCGGACGGACGTCGGAGGCGGCCCTACCGCGGCCCCTCCCGGCGAGACTCGCGGACGTTCCAGCCCCACGGGCTTCGATCCGGAGGTCCTGAATGGCCCTGAGCAAGACGGTTGATTTCTGGCGTGCATGGATCCGGGCGCCACGCCGCGTTGGCGCGGTCGCCCCGTCGGGCCGAGCGCTGACGCGACTGATGGTCGCCGCCGTCGACCACCGGCGCGGACCGGTGATCGAACTCGGACCGGGAACCGGTGTATTCACCCGCGCGCTCGTCGCGAGCGGACTGCCGCCGGACCGGCTCGCCCTGGTCGAAGTCGATCCGATTCTCGCCCGCAATCTGAGCCGCGACTACCCGAACGCCCGGGTCGTGCGCATGGACGCGGCGCGTCTCGGCGACACCGGCCCGCTGTTCGGAAGCGAACTGGCCGGTGCCGTGATCAGCGGCCTGCCGCTGCGATCGCTCCCGGCGAAGAAGGTCGCCCGGCTGATCGAGGGAGTGTTCGAGCGCCAACTCGATCCGCAGGGCGCGTTCTTCCAGTTCACCTATGGACCGGGCTGCCCGTTGCCGAGCGCGCTGCTCGAGCGACTCGGCCTCGAGGCGACCCGCATCGGCAGCGCGCTGTTCAATCTGCCGCCGGCGACCGTCTACCGGATCACCCGGACTCGGCAGGACGAAGCCCCATAACTCCGTCGGAGCCGCAGCGCAAGTCCGTACAAACGCCGAGTGGGTCCGGGGCGCCCGGCCAGCGCACAATGAAGCACCGTGTGATCGTTCGCCTCGGACGCCCATGCTGAACCCGCCTCTGCGCCTCATCGGACTCATCGCGATCGCCGGATGGATCGCCGGTTGCGCAACGGTGGGACCGTCGTTCAGGCCGCCGGCCGCGCCGGCGGCGCGCGGGTACACCCGTACGGCGTTGCCGGCCGCCACCGCGTCGGCGCCGGGACCGCTCGGGCGCGCGCAGGCGTTCGTCACGGTGCCCCGTGTCGAGCGCGACTGGTGGCACACGTTCGGCTCCGCGAAGCTCGACGCGCTGATCGGGCGCGCGCAGCGGGACAGCCCGACGCTCGCCGCCGCGGTCGCGACCTTGCGCGAGGCGCGCCAGCTCGTCGCCGCGCAAGCCGGATCGACGCGCTACCCGACCATCGACGCGAAACTCGGCGCGAACCGGGAAGAGGTCAACGGGGCGAGCATCGGGCAACCGCGCATCCCGCAGTCGACCTTCACGCTCTTCAACGCCGCGATCGGGGTCAGCTACGATTTCGACGCGTTCGGCGGCAACCGCCGCGCACTCGAGGCGCTCGCGGCGCAGGCCGACTACCGAGCCTGTCTGCTCGCCGGCGCGCGACTGACGCTCGCGGCGAACGTCGCGACGACCGCGTTCGCCGAGGCGCAGGTGCGCGCCGAGATCGAGGCGACGCGCGCGATCCTCGCGGCGGAGCGCCGCCAGCTCGACATTGCGCGCCGGGGCGAGCGGCTCGGGACCGCCTCCCGCGCCGACGTGCTCGCGCTGCAGACCGAAGTCGAGCAGACGCGCGCCAGCGTGCCGCCGCTGCGCAACCGCCTCGAACAGGCGGCCCATCTGCTCGCGGTCCTCGCCGGGCGTCCGCCCGGCACCGACGACGTGCCCCGCTTCGCCCTGAGCGATTTCCGGATGCCCGTGCGCTTGCCGATGGTGGTGCCGAGCGACGTCGTGCGCGAGCGGCCGGACGTGCAGGCGGCGACCGCGTTGCTGCACGCCGCGACCGCCCAATACGGCGTCGCCGTCTCCAATCTCTACCCGCACCTCAACCTCTCGGCGAGTCTCGGAACCGCCGCGCTGACCACGAGCGCGCTGTTCGGTCCGGGTTCGGCGATCTGGAGTCTCGCCGGCGGTCTCGCCCAGCCGCTATTCAACGCCGGCCTGAGGGCCGGCGCGAGCGCGGCCGAGGCGAGCATGCAGGCGGTTGGCGCAACTTACCGGCAGACCGTGCTGCAGGCGCTGCGCGACGTCGCCGATGCACTGCGCCAGGTCGACAACGACGCGCGCGTGCTGCGGCGGGAAGCGGCGGCGTACGCCTCCGCGCGGCAAACGCTCGATCTGGTGCATCGGCAGACCCTGATCGGAACGGCGAGCACCCTGCAGTGGCTCGACGCCGATCGGCAGCTCGAGCAGATCCGCCTGAGCTTGATCGCCGCGCGCGCCGCGAAGCTCGCCGACAGCGCCGCGCTGTACCAGGCGATGGGTGGCGGGGTGTTCCCGGGAGGCCTGGCCGCATCCGCGCCGCGGGCCGCGACGCCGGGAACACGCTGAACGGACGGAGCATCGGGAGACACGGATCATGGGTTCACGTCGTCGCACGGTCCTGTTGGCAATCGCGGGGGTTCTCGCGCTGGCGCTCCTCGCCTGGTTCTGGCCCCCCGCGCACCGGTTCGTGTTCGGACCCGGGGCGCCGGCCGACCGGTTGCTGGTGTCGGGGAACATCGAGGCCCACGAGAGCGTCCTCAGCTTCACCAACGTCCAGGGCCGGATCACTCGCCTGCCGTTCGATGAAGGCCAGGCGGTCGCGGTCGGCACCGTGCTCGCGCAAATCGACGATGCGATCTACCGCAAGCAATGGCGGATCGACGCCGCGACGCTCGACGTCGCGAGCCGTCAGGTCGAGGTCGCGCGCGGCAATCTCGCCGCGGCGGGTAGCGCGGTCGCGAGCGCGCTCCTGGATCTCGCCGAGAAGCGGCGCGATCTCGCCCGCACTGCCGGCCAGTTCGCGATCGGCTCGACCTCGCGTCAGGCCTACGACCTGGCCCGCACCGCGGCCGGCCAATCCGCCGCGGCGCTCGCGCACGATCGGGCACTGCAGACGGTCGCGCGCACCGACGTCGCGCTCGCCGCAGCGAACGTCGCGGCGGCCCGCGCAAGAGTCGCACTCGACCAGGTGATGCTCGGATACACGGTGCTCCGGGCACCGTTCAGCGGCGTGCTCGCGGTACGCGAAGCCGAACTCGGCGAGCTGGCCGGCCCCGGCGTCGCGATCTTCACGCTCGACGATCTCGATCACGTCTGGCTGCGTGCTTACGTGAACGAGCCCGATCTCGGCAAGATCCGGCTCGGCGAGCGCGCCGAGATCACGACCGACGCGTATCCCGATCGGCGCTTCCCCGGCCACATCAGCTTCATCTCGTCGCAGGCCGAATTCACTCCGAAGACGGTACAGACCCACGCGGAGCGGATCACCCTCGTCTACCGCATCCGCATCGACGTCGACAATCCGAGCCACGCCCTCCTGCCCGGGATGCCGGCCGATGCGCGCATCGCGTTGCTCCCCGCGCCGAAATGAACGCGAGCGCGGCTCCGACCATCCAGGTGCGCGGCCTCACCAAGCGTTTCGGCGCGGTGCACGCCGTGCGCGGGATCGACTTCGCGGTCTCGGCCGGCGAGATCTTCGGTCTGGTCGGTCCCGACGGCGCCGGCAAGACGACCACGATGCGCATGCTCGCCGGCGTGCTGCGCCCCGACGCGGGCACGCTGACGATCGACGGCGTCGACGTGGCCCGCGACCCGGAGAGAGCGAAGCTCCACCTGAGCTACATGCCGCAGCGCTTCGGCCTGTACGAGGATCTCACCGTCGGCGAGAACGTATTCTTCTACGCTGAATTGTTCGCCGTGCCACGCCGGGAGCGCATCGCCCGCAGCGCCGAACTGCTGCACGCGGCCGGGCTCGAAGGCTTCGAACGCCGCCTCGCGGGTCAGCTCTCCGGCGGCATGAAGCAGAAGCTCGGACTCGTCTGTGCGCTGATCCACACGCCGCGCGTCCTGCTGCTCGACGAACCGACGACCGGCGTCGATCCGGTCTCGAGACGCGACTTCTGGGCGATCCTGTACAAGCTGCGCGAGAGCGGCGTGTCGATCGTGATGGCGACCGCCTACATGGACGAGGCCGAACGCTGCTCGCGGCTCGCGCTGTTCCATGCCGGGGAGGTGCGCCACTGCGACACCCCGGCCCGACTGAAGGCCTCGATGCCAGGGGCGTTGCTCGCGGTGCTCGCCGCGCAACCGCGCGCGGCGCATCGGGCTATCGCCGCATCGCCCGGGGTGCTCGGCGCGCTGCTGATGGGCGACCGCGTCCATGTGCGTGTCGACGACGCGGCGCGGCGTACCCCGCAGCTCGAGGCCGCGCTGCGCACCGCCGGGGTTGCCGACGCGCGCATCGAACCGACGCCACCCGGCATCGAGGACGTGTTCGTCGCGCTGCTCGGGGCGTCGCCCGCATGAACGCGAACCCCGCCGAGAGCGCGACCGGCGGCGATGCGGTGATCGCCGACGGCCTGACCAAGCGGTTCGGCACGTTCACCGCGGTCGACCGGCTGTCGATGCGGATCGCGCGCGGCGAAGTGATGGGCTTCATCGGACCGAACGGCGCCGGCAAATCCACCTCGATCCGGATGCTCTGCGGGCTGGTCGAGCCGAGCGAAGGCCGCGCGTCCGTCGCCGGCTTCGACGTCGGCAGCCAATCGCAGGAGGTCCGCGAGCACATCGGCTACATGTCCCAGAAGTTCTCGCTGTACGGCGATCTCACGGTGCGCGAGAACCTGCGCTTCTTCGCCGGAATCTACCGCGTGCCCGCGGGCGAGCTCGCCGGCCGGATGGAATACGCGGTGTCGATGGCGGGCCTCGAGGGCCAGGAGAACACTCGCGTCGCGACGCTTGCGGGTGGCTGGAAGCAACGGCTCGCGCTCGGCTGTGCGATCCTGCATCGTCCGCCGGTGCTGTTCCTCGACGAGCCGACCTCGGGCGTCGAACCCGAGGCGCGACGCCGCTTCTGGGATCTGATCCACGATCTCGCGGCGAACGGGGTGACGACCCTGGTCTCGACCCATTACATGGACGAGGCGGAGTACTGCAATCGAATCGCGCTGATCGACCGCGGCAAGCTGGTCGCGATGGGTAGCCCGAGCGAGCTGCGGCAGCGCGGCCTCGGGGGCGCGCTCTACGAGCTGGAGTGCTCGCCGCTCGGCGCCGCGCTCGAGGCGCTGCACGGCGCGCCGGGCATCCTCGAGGCGGCGATCTTCGGCGATCGGCTGCACGTCGTCGTCGAGTCCGGCGCCGCGGGCGCGCCGGCGCTCGCCGAGCGCCTGCGCGGTCACGGAATCGCGGTCGGCACGATCCGCCCGACGCTCCCGACTCTCGAGGACGTGTTCGTCCACCTGGTCGCGCGCGGTCTGGAAACGAGGACGATCGGATGAGTCCGCGCCGGCTGTTCGCGATGGTTTACAAGGAGGCGCTGCAGATCCTGCGCGATCCGCGCAGCCTCGCGATCGCGCTGGTGATGCCGCTGATGCAGATGGGCTTGCTCGGCTACGGCGTGAGCCTCGACATCAAGCACGTGCCGATCTGCGTCTACGACCAGGAGAACAGCCAGCTCACGCGCGCGATCGTGAGTCGCTTCGATGCAGCGGACTGGTTTTCGACGGTGCGCACGCTGCACGACCAAGCCGGCGTGCGCCGCGCGATCGACGCCGGCGAGTGCATCGCCGCGGTGGTGATCCCGGTCGACTTCTCGCGCACGCTCGCGGCGACCGGCGGCGCGACGATCCAGGCGGTATTCGACGCGACCGACGTTAACACCAGCAACATCGCGCAAGGCTACCTCCAGGGCGTCATCGCCGAGGTCAATGCCGGGATCGAGGCGCGATGGTTCGCTGCGCACGGCGGACAGCCCTCGGGGATCGGACAGATCGACCTGCAGCCCGGCACCTGGTTCAACGAGACCCTGGACAGCCGCAATTTCATCATTCCCGGGGTGGTCGCGGTGATCCTCGCATTGATCGGCGCCCAGCTCACCTCGCTGACGATCTCGCGAGAATGGGAACGCGGCACCATGGAGCAACTGATCTCGACGCCGGTGACCGCGCTCGAGGTGATGCTCGGCAAGCTGATCCCGTATTTCGCCGTCGGGATGATCGATGCCGCGGTATGCCTCGCGCTCGCGGTGTTCTGGTTCGACGTTCCGTTCCGCGGCAATCTCCTCACGCTGTTCGTGGCGACCGCGCTCTTCAGTCTCGTGGTCCTCGGGATCGGCTATCTGATCTCGGTGAGGATCCGCAGCCAGCTCGCGGCGAGCCAGATCGCGCTGCTCGTGACCTTGTTGCCGACGACGCTGCTGTCGGGCTACACGTTCCCGATCGACCAGATGCCGCGGGTGATCCAGGCGATCACGTTGGTCGTCTATCCACGCTACTACGTGACGATCTTGCGCGGGATCTTCCTCAAGGCCAGCACGCTGCTCGACCTGTGGCAGCCGCTGCTCGGGATGATCGTCTTCGCGATCCTGATCGTCTGGCTCGCCTCGAGAGCCTTCCACAAGCGCCTGGACTGACACGATGTTCGGACGCGTCGGCGTGATGCTGGTCAAGGAGTTGCTGCAGCTGCGCAGGGACCGAACGGCGATGATGCGCCTGATCATCCCGCTCGTGGTGCAGATGCTGATGTTCGGCTACGCCGCGACGTTCACCGTGCACCATGTACCGACCGCCGTGCTCGACCTGGATCGCAGCGCGGCGAGCCGCGGCCTGGTCTCGCACTTCGTCGCTTCCGGACGATTCGACGTCGTCGACGAAGCCCAGAGCCAGGCGCAGTTGCAGAGCGACATCGATCACGACGTCACGATGATCGGTATCGTGATCCACGCGGGCTTCGCGCGCGATCTCGGCAATGGCAAGACCGCGCCGCTTCAGGTGATCGTGGACGGCACGAACTCGAATACGGCGCTGATTGCGCTCGGATACATCAATCAGATCGTCGCGCAATACTCGGCCGAGGAGGTCGCCGCGCTTGCGCGGGGGGTCGCCGGCATCGCGCGGCCGCCGGCCGGCGTGAGCCTGCAAGTCGTGCCGTGGTTCAATGCCGGTCTCGAGGACACCTGGTTCTTCATCCCCGGGATCATCGGCAGCCTCACCTTGATGCAGGTGGTGAGCCTCACCGCGTTCGCGATCGTTCGCGAGCGCGAGGTCGGCACGCTCGAACAGATACTCGTGAGTCCGATCCGATCGGTGGAATTCATCCTCGGCAAGACGGTGCCGTTCTTCCTGATCGGGCTCGCGGACATCGCGCTGGTGTGCGCGATCGGGATCCTGTGGTTCAAGGTTCCGTTCGTCGGCGATCCCTTGGTACTGCTCGCCGGATCGACGCTGTTCCTGCTGGCCGTGGTCGGCATGGGATTGCTGCTGTCGACGTACTCCCACACGCAGCAGCAAGCGTTCGCATTGAACTTCTTCTTCGTGAACCCGTTCTTCATCCTGTCCGGCTTCGCGTTCCCGATCGCCGCGATGCCAAAGGCGCTACAGTGGTTCACCCTGATCAACCCGTTGCGCTATTTCCTGATCGTGATCCGCGCGGTATTCCTGAAGGGAGTCGGCTTCTCGGTCCTGTGGCCCGACTTGACCGCGATGGCGGCGCTCGCGCTGGTGATGCTGGCGGTGAGCGTCAGCCGCTTCAGGGCGTCGATGAGCTCATGAGCGCCGCCGACCTCGATGCGCAGATGGCCGCCTATCGCGGCGCCGTGCCGGGCGCCTGCGTGCTGGTCATCGATCACGGGAGCCCGAGGATCCGTCGCGCCTACGGACTCGCCGATCTCGAGAGCGGTGCGGCCTCGACACCGGCGACGAACTACCGGCTCGCGTCGGTGACCAAGCAATTCACGGCGGCCGCGATCGCGTTGCTGGTCGAGGACGGGCGACTGGGATTCGACGATCGCGTGCGGGATTGGCTGCCGTCGCTTCCCGGCGCCGTCGCGCCGGTCACGGTGCGCCAGCTCCTGACGCACACGGCAGGCCTGATCGACTACGAGGACCTGATCGCACCCGATGCCACCGTCCCGCTGCGCGACGCCGGTGTGCTCGCGCTCCTCGAGCGCGAGAGCCGCACCTACTTCGCCCCGGGCACCGGGTACCGCTACAGCAACGGCGGCTACGCCTTGCTCGCGCTCATCGTCGAGCGCGCCGCGAACACGAGTTTCGCTGCGTTCCTGCGCAACCGGGTGTTCGAGCCGCTCGGCATGCATGGCACCGTCGCGTTCCAGGCGGGAGTTTCGACGGTGCCGAATCGCGCGTACGGATACACCGCCGTCGGGACCTCGTGGGTGCGGACCGACCAGAAC
Organism: Gammaproteobacteria bacterium; assembly: GCA_028870355.1. Taxonomy (GTDB): domain Bacteria; phylum Pseudomonadota; class Gammaproteobacteria; order Steroidobacterales; family Steroidobacteraceae; genus Bog-1198. Next base: position 38,227 of record JAGWPU010000006.1, read on the forward strand.
CTGACGAGCTCGGTGCTCGGCGACGGCGGCATCTACTCCTCGATCGACGATCTCGCGAAATGGGATGCCGCGCTCGGCGACGATCGGCTGCTTCGCGCCGACACGCGTCGCGCATTGTTCACCGCCGCGACCGCGACCGACGATCCGAGCGTGGACTATGCGATGGGTTGGCGTGTCACCGGCGAGACCTTGTGGCATTCGGGCGAGTCGGTCGGCTTCCGCAACGTGATCGTGCGCTACCCTCGGCGCGCACTCACGGTGATCATCCTGACGAACCGCAGCGATCCGGAGCCCTATCGGACCGCGCTCTCGATCGCCGCGCGCTGTCTCGGCTAGCGGCGCGTCGCGCGTCCGAGACGCGCATCGAGAGCGGCGCGGAACGCGCGGATGCGTTGAGCGTTCTTGCCGAGGTCGCTTTCGCCGACGCGCGATTCGGAGCGAATGTCGAGGCGGCTGCCGGAACCTGACGGCTCGACGCGAATCACCACGTCGTCGGTGAAGCCGAACCAGAACGTCGTGTCGCTGGCTTCGATGAGTCCGGTCCGGGGGTCTGCCGAGACCCGCTTCCAGCCGAGCGCGTCCGCGGTCCGCCGTGCGGCATCGAACACCCTCGCGACCGGCAGATCGAACGTCATCGTCCGGATGTCGGGATACGCCTTTTCCTGGAGCGCGGCAACCGACGCCCCGGCGTACACGGTCGAGTTCACCGCATGCGCGGCCGCACGCAGGGCGAGGACGTCCGGCTGGAATTGCGGGGGATTCACGACGTCGGTGGTGATGTCGTGGATCACCGGCAAGGACTCGGCCTTCCTCAGCATCGCATAAGGAATTCCCCACGCGACGCCTCCGAGCACGAGGCCGAGGACCGCTCGGACGGCGCTGCCGGGCCGGTGGGCGATCCGGGACACGACCAGCCCGATCAGTCCGAGGCCACCACCCAGCATGCCGGCGAACGCGCCGTATTTCATCATCCCGAACGCGACCGACAGGTCGGTCAGGCCGAAGCGATAGAACGGTCCGGGCAGCGCGACCGCGAGGATCGCGACCACCGCGACGACCAGGGCGAGATTCGCAAGGACTCGAGCCATCGATTCCATGATACCAGCGCGCAGGGCCGCGCGGGCGCGCGAATCAGCGCTGACCGAGCACCCCCTGGACCACGAGACTGCTGACCGCGACCGCGATCCAGACCCCGGTTCCGAGCAGGATCGGCCGGATCCCGGTCGCAGCGATGCGCCGCAGGTCCGCCGACAGGCCGATCGAGCTCAACGCCATCACGATCAGGAAGGTCGCGGCCGTCGCGATGCCCGGGAGCCACCCGGCCGGGATCCAGCCGGCGGTGCGCACCGCGGACGCGGCGAGGAACCAGAGGATGAACCACGGGAAGACCCGCGCAAGGTTCAACTGGACGCCGTTGCGGCGGTGACGCACCGACTCCACGATCGCGAGCACGAGGCAGACCGGGATGATCAAGGTCGATCGGGTCAGCTTGACGATCGTCGCGAAATCACCCGCGACGTGACTCCAGCCGTAGGCCACGGCCACCACGGACGAGGTGTCGTTGACGGCGGTGCCCGCCCACATGCCGAACCCGAGGTCCGACAGGTGCAGCCAATGGCCGAAGATCGGGAACACCAGGACGGCGACGAGGTTGAACAGGAAGATCGTCGAGATCGCGAACGCCGTATCGTGCTCGTCCGCCCTGATCACCGGCGCGACCGCCGCGATCGCCGAGCCGCCGCAGATCGCGGTACCGACGCCGATCAGCACTTTCAGATGATCCGGCACGCGCAGCACGCGCCCGAGCGCCCAGGCGGCGAGGAACGCGGTCGTCATCGTCACCGCGGTCACGGCCAGGGACCGCACGCCGGTGTGCGCGACCGTGACCAGGCTGAGGCCGAACCCGAGCAGCACGATGGACCACTGCAATACGTGCTTCGCGACGAACCGCACGCCCGGGAGGAACACCGCCGACGGCGTGAACAGATTGCCCACCGCGATGCCGAGCAGGATCCCGCAGACGGGCGCGCCCAGGAGCGGCAGCACGCGCCCGATCTGCCAGGCGAGGCTCGCGATCGCGGTGGTCAGGACGAGTCCCGGCAGCAGACGGGCGATGCCGGACGTGCCGGTGAACGGCCAGCCGGTCCGTCGCGCGGCCGCGTCGGCACGATCCGGGGCGGCGACGGCAACGGAGGCCGCGGACGCAGACAGTCGTTGTGAGGACATCGATCGGCTCCGAAATCTCGAGGAGCGTCACTCTACGGCCCGGCGATTCCTAAGAATATTTTCTATTTTTTATGGTCTTGATAAGATTTACTGATGATCGGGATCAGCCCGCGACAGCTCGAGGTGTTTGCCGCCGTCGCGGAGCTCGGCACGGTGCGCGCAGCCGCCGAGCGCTTGCACCTCACGCAGCCCGCGGTGAGCATGGCGCTCGCCCAGATGGAGTCGCGGCTCGAAGAGCGTCTGTTCGATCGGGCGCGGCGGCGGCTGCACATCAACGAGCGCGGCCGCGCGCTGTTGCCGCGGGTCCAGGAGGCCCTGGTGCGGCTACGCGAAATCGACCGTCCGCGGCCCTCGGATCGCACCGCGTTGGGCGGCGCGCTGCGCATCGGCGCGAGCAATACCGTCGGCAACTACCGGATCGGCGATCTGCTCGGCGGCTTCGTCGCGAGGCACCCGAGCGTGACGATCGACCTCGCGATCGGCAACACCGAGACGATCCTCGAGCGACTGCTCGACTTCGCGCTCGACGTCGCCTGCGTCGAGGGCGCGGTCACGCATCCGGGGCTGCAGGCGACCGCGTGGCGGGAGGATCGGCTCGTCGTCTGCGCGGGGCCCGACCATCCGCTCGCACGACGGCGACGGCTACGGGCCGCGGATTTCTCCGGCCAGCAGTGGATCCTGCGCGAGCCCGGCTCCGCGACCCGATCGCTCGCCGAGCGGGCCCTGGCACGCTTGCCCGATGCGCGCGCGTCGATCGAACTGCCTCAGACCGAAGCGATCAAGCAAGCCGTCATCGCCGGACTGGGGCTCGCGTTCCTGCCCGCGGTCGCGGTCGCCGATTCGGTCGCGCTCGGTCGCATCGCGCTGTTGGCGACGCCGTTCCTCGACCTGCATCGCACGCTGTGGCTCGCGACCGGCCGGGACCGCTACCAAAGCGAGGTGCTCGGCGCGCTCCTCGCCGATCTGGGGACGGTCGCGGCCGCGGGTGAACGAGCGCCTGCGCGGCGCACTGACGGCGGGCGCGCGGCCGCTTCGCGTGCCCGATCCAGCGGGCCGCACGAGCGGTGAACAGCGGCACGAGCGCTTCGGCACGCGTCTCTCCCTCCCGATCGATTCGGGATACCATGCAGCATCTAGCACCGGAGGGCCGTTCCATGAAGTCAATGACCTGGCAAAGCGCTGCGTGCCTCGCGCTGGTGTTGATCGCCCCGCTTGCGCGCGCGGATCGATACACGGACACGATCGCCTTGTTCCGGCATGCCGGCGAGACCGCGGATTTCTTCAGAACGAGTTACGGTTATGCCGTCTTCCCGACGATCGGCAAGGGCGGATTCATCGTCGGCGCGGCACACGGGGACGGTCGCGTATTCCGACAGGGCCGGTACGTCGGTGACACCTCGATGACCCAGATCAGCGTCGGCTTTCAGCTCGGCGGGCAGGCCTACAGCGAGATGGTGTTCTTCCAGAACGCGGCCGCGCTCGCGCGCTTCGAGTCCGGAAAATACGCCTTCAGCGCGGACGTCAGCGCGGTGGCGATCACCGCGTCCGCCTCCGCGAGCGCCGGCACCGCCGGCGCGACCGCCGGCGCGAGCGGCACCGAGACGCACGCGACCGCGGCGGGCGTGTACCAGGACGGCGTCGCGGTGTTCACCATCGCGAAGGGCGGGCTGATGTACCAGGCCGCGGTGGCCGGACAGAAGTTCTCGTTCAAGCCGGCGCGCTGACACCGCGCGCGGAGCCAGGCGTCTCCTATCCCTGGTAGTACTCGGCCGCGCATGGAACGATTCGCCCCGCCGGATCCCGGGTCATCCCCGGGATCCGTGATGGGGGGGCTTCCTTGCAGCGGGATCGACAACGCTCGAAGATCACGCGCCGCGGCTGGCGTGCGCTCCTGATCGCAGGTTCGCTCGTCCCCTGGACGGCGCGGGCGGCGGACTCGCGCGAGCGCCCAGCGGACGCCGCAGCCGACGATCATCGGCCCCTGCGCGAGATCGTCGTCACCGCGACCCGTCGGGCGGAGCCCGCCCAGAACGTCGGCATCGCACTGACCGCGGTCAGTGGCCGCCTGACCCATTCCCTGCGCGTCGAGCAACCGCTCGACCTGTCGCTGGTCGACCCGAGCCTCTCGACCATGAATGCGCAAACCGACGGCACGCCGCTCTTTTTGCTGCGCGGCATCGGACTCGACGACTTCAACAACAACAACAGCAGCGGCGTCGGAATCTACCAGGACGGCGTGTTCGCGAGCTTTCCCGGCTTTCTGACGGACACGCTGTACGACGTCGGCCGCGTCGAGATCCTCAAGGGTCCGCAAGGGACGCTCTACGGCAAGAATACGGACGGCGGCGCGATCAACATCATCTCCGCGCAACCCACGGATCATTTCGGCGGGTACGTCGAACTCGGCTACAGCCGCTGGAACACCGTCGATCTGACCGGCGCGGTGAGTGGACCGCTGAACGATCGGGTGAAGGCGCGGCTCGCCGGCACGATGACGACCCAGGGCGAGGGTTACCAGACCGACCTCGGCACGGGACAACGATACGGCAAGCTCCATCGCGGCGGCGCCCGGGCGTTGTTCGACATCCGGTTGAGTGACGCCGCGAACCTCGATCTCAATCTTCATTGGGTGTACGACCGTTCCGTGCCCTCGTCACCGTCGACCCCGAACGTCGAGGCGTTGATCCCGCCGGAGCCGTTCCCGACCGCGGGCCTGATGGACAGCCCGCCCGGCGGCACGAGGGTTCGGGTCGGCGGCCTGCCGCTCTACAAGCACGAGGTCGGCGGGGGAGCGTCGGCGAAGCTGAAGGTCGCGTTCGCAGCGTTCACGCTCACGTCGATCAGCGCCTACGACTACTTCACCGATCACAGCCTCGACAACTACGACGGCTATCCGGCGGCCGACAACAACTGGACCAAGAACTTCCAGCAGTGGCAGCTGAGCCAGGAAGTCCGATTGACGTCGAAGAGCGGCGGCCCGGTCGACTGGATCATCGGCGCCATTTACTCGCAGAACTGGTATCGCAATCGCGACGCGCTGGATTGGACGTTCGTTTACGGTCTTGCCACCGACATGACCCAGCAAGGCCTGGCGATCACCGCCGAGAATTTCGTCCAGCGACAACGCTCGAGCGGCGTCTACGCGAACGTCGACACCCACCTGTCGAGCCGGTTGACGCTCGTGACGGGGCTGCGCTATTCGCACGATCGAACCTCGTTCGACGGCGTCACGATCGACCCGACGGGCCTGTTGACCTATGCGGCCAACAACTTCAGCGGGCCGATCGTGCCGAACACGGTGCTCGCCGCGCTCGATGACTCACGCTCGAATCAGAACGTCTCGTATCGCGTCGGGCTCGACTACCACCTGAGGCCGGAGGTGCTGCTCTACGGCAGCGTCGCGAGCGGTTACAAGGCGGGGATCTACTACGGCCAGCCCGCACAGGTCCAGGTCGACTGGGGGTACGTCCAGCCGGAGACGAACCTCACGAGCGAACTCGGGATCAAGAGCCGGTTTCTCGACGACTCGGTGCAGCTCGACATGGACGTGTTCGACTCCGTGATTCGCAATCGCCAGTCGAGCCTGTCGCTCTGGGCCGGTCCGGTCGGCACACAACCCTTGATCGCCGGCCTCGGCAACGTCCCCCGGTCGAGGATCGACGGCATCGAGGTGGAGACCGATTGGCGCCCGGTGCGCGGCCTCGAGATCCATCTCGCCGCGACCCGACTCGATGCGCGCGTGACGCAGACCCTGACGAGCGATAACGGACTCGCGCTCTTCACGCCGGTCCAGGTCGGTCAAATGCTGCCCGACGCGCCGAACTTCACCTGGAGTTACATCGTGCACTACGAGCATCCGCTTTCCGCGAACTTCATCGGGTTCGTGCAGGCGAACGACCGCTTCGTGGGTGCGATCCATCCGTACCTCGGCGATCCCACGACGTTCGGACGCGGCCACGACATGGGCGTTCGCGTCGGGATACGCAGCCGGCAGGCACACTGGAACGCCAGTCTGTGGTCGACGAACGTCACCGACGCCAGACCCCTGACCTACGCGTTCGCCGGCAGCGAAGGTCAACGGGTCTCCTTCTATCAGCGGCCACGCTCGGTCGGCATCGATTTCACCTACGAATTCTGATCCGTCGCGCCGGTTCATGCGGCTCGACCCCATCCCGGTCATTCGATAGGATGTCGATGACCCCGATCGCTTCCAGTGCGTCGCCGATCTCCACTCACGAACCCTCGACCCTGGCGAACTCTCATGCGTATTCCCTATGCGAACGTGCTCCTCGGCGTGGCGGGCGCCATCGTGTTCAGCATCGGCGCGATCGCGGATCGTGCGCCGCCCTCGCGCGACGCCGCGGCGTCGCTGAACTCGGGGCCGCTCGGCGCGCCGGCCACCCTGTCGGTCGCCGCTCTGCGCGCGATGCTGCGCCAGGACTTCGCGAACCAACCGGCGCTCGGCGCCCTGATCGGCCCGCCGATCTGCGGCGTCCGGGTATACAAGTTCGCCTACGCGACGGTCGGCGGCGAGGGCGAGGCGACGGATGCCTCCGGCGCCCTGATGGTTCCCTCGGGCAACGCCGCGCCCTGCCATGGCCCCCGGCCGATCGTGCTGTATACGCATGGCACGGCGATCAACCATGCCGAAGATCTGTCGGCGGTCGCCGACCCCGACAATCCGGCCTACGGCACCGCCACCCGCATCGCGCTCATCTTCGCGGCCCACGGCTACGTCGCGGTGGCTCCGAATTACGCAGGCTATGACCTGTCGACGCTGCACTACCATCCGTACCTGAACCGCAGGCAGCAGTCGCAGGATGCGATCGACAGCCTCATCGCCGGGCGGGCGCTGCTGCAGCGGATCGGTGGATCGACGCGTGACGACGGCCAGTTGTTCGTCACCGGGTATTCGCAAGGCGGCTTCGTCTCGATGGCGACGCTGCGCGCGCTCGACGAGCGGGGCGAACCCGCGACCGCCGGCGCGCCGATGTCCGGACCTTACGCGCTGCTCGCGATGGCCGACGAGATCTTCCTCGGTCATCCGGATTTCGGCGGCACCGCGTATCTGCCGCTGGTCGTCAACTCGTACGCGCACCTCGAACACGGGTCGATCGATCCGCATCGCGTGTTCAGTCGACGGTTCCGTGACGCGGCCAGCCTGTTCCCCGGATCCAGCGGGTTCCGTGACTTCGCGAAGCTCGTCGCCGCCGGCGAGCTCCCGGCGAACGCGATGTTCCAGTCGAAGTCCTCCGCCCCGGGTGCTCCGGGCTTTTCCCCTGCGCGCTATCCGGCACTCGCCGCCCTCCCGGAAGGAGGGCCGCTCTATCACGCCGGGTTCGATCCCTCGGCGTATCTGGTGAGTACGGCGTTCCGCGCCGCGTACGTCGCTGATGTCGAGGCGCATCCCGACAGCGCAGCGCCACCCGTCGCCTCGGGGCCGGACCCCTCGAACACGGTGCCGACGCTGCCGACCGATCCGCAATTGCGGATGCGTCGCGACGCGAAGGCCAACGACCTGCGCAACTACACGCCGAGCATGCCGCTGCTGATGTGCGGCGGCCATGGCGACCCCGAGGTATTCTGGCAGCAGGGCGCGGGCGCGATGACCGCGGCGCTACGATCCAAGATCGCCACCGATCCGCACCTGCGGTTCGCGACCGTGGACCTCGACACCTCCGCGGGAACCGCCGGCACCTACTTCGAACACGGCATCGACGCCACGCGCAACGCGAGCCTGCACCGCACGGCCACGCGATTGCAGCGCGCGTTCACCGCATATCAACACGGCGTGGATGGCGCCCGCGGATCCGTCGTCGGCATGGAGGCCTACCACACGGACGCGGCACCGTATTGCATGGTGCTGGCGCGGTCGTTCTTCGATCGCTACACGCGCTGAGGCGCCATTGATGCAAACGCGGGATCAGGGGCAACGTCCGACGGAGGAGTACCGATGAGCGAGGGAATCCAGGACAAGGTCATCGTAATCACCGGCGCGAGCAGCGGACTCGGCGAAGCAGCGGCGCGACATCTCGCCCGCGCCGGCGCGAAACTCGTGCTCGGGGCGCGGCGCATCGAACGCCTGCAGGCACTGGCCGGCGAACTCGGGCTGCCGCCACGCGCGGCGGTGCAGACCGACGTCACCCATGCGGACCAGGTGCGCCGCCTGGTGGACGGCGCGGTGGAGTGGCACGGGCGGATCGACGTGCTGATCAACAACGCCGGACTGATGCCGCAATCACTGCTCGAGCGCGGCCGGATCGAGGACTGGGACCGCATGATCGACGTCAACCTCAAGGGCGTTCTCTACGGAATCGCCGCCGCACTGCCGCACATGAAGGCACGCCGCAGTGGACACATCATCAACGTGTCCTCGGTGGCCGGACACAAGGTGCGTCCCGGCACCGCGGTCTACTCCGCGACCAAGACCGCCGTGCGGGTGGTCTCCGAGGGGCTGCGCCAGGAAGTCAAGCCGTACAACATCCGCACGACGATCATCTCCCCGGGCGCCGTGGAGTCGGAGTTGCCGCTCAGCGTCACCGAGCCAGACGTCGCGAAGCGGGTCGGCGAATTCTACGAGAACTACGCGATCCCCGCCGAGTCGTTCGCGCGCGTCGTCGCGTTCGCGATCTGTCAGCCGGAGGAAGTCGACATCAACGAAGTGCTGTTCCGGCCGATCACGCAGGAGATGTGACCGCGTCCGCCGTGCCGCGGACCCCACCTGTCCCGATCTGAGCACCGGCCATGTTCCGGGGGAGCGTCATCATGACCCAGCGAGCGGAATCGGAAGTCGACGAGATCCTCACGCAAGTGCGGCGCTGGCAGCAGGATCGCCGACGGGTGGCGCTCGCGACCGTCATCGACACCTGGGGCTCCTCGCCGCGGCCGGTCGGCAGTCACCTCGCGGTCGCCGACACCGGGGGCTTCGTCGGCTCGGTGTCCGGGGGCTGCGTCGAGGGCGCGGTGGTGGAGGCGGCGCTCGAGGTGATCGCGGACGGCAAGCCGCGACAGCTCGAGTTCGGCGTCAGCGATGAACAGGCCTGGAGCGTCGGGCTCGCCTGCGGAGGACGGATCGCCGTTTACGTGGAGCGCGTCGAATGAAGAGCGCATTCCTCCTCGAAATCGCCCGGGCCCGAGCGGAGCGGCAAGCGATCGCGGTGGTGACGCGGCTGCGCGACGGCGCACAGTCGCTCCATCCGGCGCGGGGCCCGCAGGGCGATCTCGAACTCACGGAGCCGGTGCTCGCGGAGGTTCGCGACCGCTGCCGACACGATCGCAGCGGACGACTGCGCGCAGACCCGGCACTGTTCATCCGATGCTACACGCCGGCGTACCGACTGATCATCGTCGGCGCGGTGCACATCGCCCAGGCGCTCGCACCCGCGGCCGTGATGGCAGGGTTCGACGTCACGATCGTCGATCCGCGCACCGCGTTCGCGACCGTCGAGCGGTTTCCCGACACGACGGTGACGCACGAGTGGCCCGACGTCGCGCTGGAGACGCTCGCTCCGGATGCACAGACCGCGGTGGTCGCGCTCTCGCACGATCCGAAGCTCGACGACCCCGCGCTCATCGCGGCACTCGCGAGTCCGGCGTTCTACGTGGGCGCGCTCGGCAGCCGGCGAACCCACGCGGCGCGGCTCGAACGGTTCGCCGCCCACGGCATCGACGGATCGGAGCGGCTGCGGGCACCGGTCGGTCTGAATCTGGGAGGTCGCTCCGCCGGCGAGATCGCGATCGCGATCATCGCCGAGATCATCCAGACGCGCTATCGCACGACATGAGACCCTGCCGCCGCGACGTGGGCGTTGGGTCGTCGCGCGATCGCCCGGCAAGGATCCGGTCGCGCGGATCCCGGCCGACTCCGCGATAGGCAGCGCCTCGTGGACCGGAGTATCCTTGCTCGGCCGCTCGGAATTGACCCGCAGCACGCAACCGGTGGAGAACTCGCATGACCGCAGCGGTTCGATCCGATACCACGCACGGCCCGGCCCTGAACTCGATCGTACGAGGTTTCGGCGCGGTCTGGTTGGCGAATGCCGTGTTTCAGGCGACGGCTTGGCTGGCCGTGCCGGCGGCCGAGGCCAACTTCCTCCACGCGCTCGCGAAGCCCGCCTCGAAGGTGCCGGCAGGGATCCGGCCACTGCTGCTTGCCGCGCTGCACTTGGCGCAAACGATCGGTCCGCGGATCATCGCCGGCGCTCTGGTCGCGATCGCCGTCTGGCTGGGCCTTGCACTGCTGAGCGGCCGGAAGGTCGCGCTCGCGGCCCGCACCGGCATCGTGTTCAGCGTGATCTGCTGGGTATTCCTCGACGGCTTCGGATTCCCGTATAGCGGCGGACAGACCGACCCCGGCGTGTTCGTCGCCTATGCGATCGCGTTCCTGTTCGTGCTCGCCGTTGCACCGGCGACCGACCGCCACAGCGCACAGACGGCACCGCCCGGCCGGATCTGGCACGCCGCGCGGATCAGCTTCGGAGTGCTGTGGCTGTTCGATGCAGCGCTCAAATGGCTACCGGCGTTCCTGTTGCATTTCAGCAGCCAGATCACGTCGGTCATCCCCGGGCAACCTCACTGGATCGCCGCCTGGCTCGGGTTCGTCGTCGGGATCGTCCACGCGGTTGGCCCCGTGCCGGTCGCGGTTCTCGTCGGCCTGTCGGAGATCGCGATCGCCATTGCGCTGCTCAGCGGCAAGGGATTGCGCGTCTTCGTTCCGTTTGGTCTGGCGTATTCGCTTGCGGTCTGGGCGACCGCGGAAGCCTTTGGGGGACCTTACACGACCGCCGGAACCGGGGTCCGAGGCAATGTGCTCGGTAATGTCCTGATTTATCTGATCCCGTTTCTGTTCCTCTGGGTAGGCGGCGCCGAGCTCGCCTCCGGATGACGACGAGCGCGTCTCGTCACCGCCCCGCGGCGAGCGCCCGCTCGAGCGAGCCGACGCACGGCTCGGCCATCGGCGATGCCGGCATCTCCGCGATCACCCGCTGCGGATCCTGGAGCGGCGAGACGCGACCGTCGAGCGGGTGATAATCGTGGACGCTGATCCCGAGCTGCGTCATCGACGTATCGGCGAGCATCGCTAGCCGCCGGAACTCCGAATTGTCGCGACGAAGCCTCTCCACGGAGTCGAGCGCCCGTCACCGCTCCGTCCCGGTCAGCGGCCAGCCCACCGCGCCGATCGCCGGATATTCGGTCACGGTCTGCGCGGGCACCATCGTGAAGCCTGCCGGCCAGGTGCCGCTGACGGCGCCGGTTGGCGCCACCCGCGCGGCACTCAGCTGCTGTGGGGTGCCACTTTCCCAGACGATCCACGCAGCACCGTTGAAGTACACGCTGCGCACACGGCCGATCGGCTGGGCCTTCGCCGAGCTCAGCACGATTCCCGGCGTCGTCGCCGATCCATCGAGCAGTACCCCGGCGGTGGATACCCGGGCCGCGGATACCGACGCAACACCCGAGTTGCTGGCGACACCGCGCTGATCCCGGTAAGCCACCAGAAAGTTCGTGCCATCGAACGATACGGTCGGCTCGAGATCGCAACAGGGTTGCGCGACGTCCGCGGTCGAGCCGTCGAACAGGTGGGTCGGGGACCCATCGAGAATCGCGCCGGAGGTCGAGACGCGAACGGCGTACAGCCCCGAGGGCGTCGTGCCATGCTCGACCCAAGCGACGAGGAACTCGGTACCGTCGAACGCAACCGCGGGGTTCGTGTGTTCGCCTCCCGAGGTCGTCGAGATGGGGGACGGAGCACCGCTCGGCAGTCCCGTGCTCGGGGACAGGAAGACGCCGGCGAGCTGGGGTCCGTTGACGAGACCCAGGTCGGTAGCGCCGTAGACGAGCAGATAGCGGGTTCCATCGAACGCGAGTGCCTCGTTGTTCGAATAATTCGCGACGTCGTATTGCGACAATTCAATGGTCGTCGGGCCGGCTACGATGCCCCCGGTGGGCGGCACGGCCACGGTGTCGATGTAGGCACCGCCCGCGAGGGTACGGTCGTCCTCGAGAACGACCAGGTAGTTCGTACCATCGAACGCCACCGCGGCATGCAGGACCCCGGGGCCGGAGGAATTCGGGCTGGCCGGTGCGGTGATCGGAAACGTGGCCCCGACGCTGCCATCCGGTCCGACCAGCGTGCCGGTCCAGTTCGTCGTCAGCACGCCATTCGTCGCGGTGCACGCCACGGCGACGATCAGAAAGTGATTCCCATCAGAACCCACGGCCGGTACCCCGGTCTGGACCGCTTGACACCCATCGGGCTCGAGCGCCGCGACGACGTCGCCGATCGAGCCGAGCCCATGTGCCTGGCCATTCACCACGTACCCGCGCGGTTCCCCCGACGTGGAAACGGTCGTGCCATTGGCGCTCGCGGTCGTCGAATCCTCGACCTGTCCGATGCCGGGGACATACCAGGCGGTATCGGTGCCCGACACCACGTTGGACTGGCCCCGATCGGTCGCGGCTCCGGAAATGGCCGGCGGGGAGGTTCTGGCCGGCCAGCGACGAGACCTGCCCGAGTTGCACGGGAAACAGCATCTGCACGTAAGGAATGATCGCAGGGGAGATCGTATCGGTCGGATCGGTGTTGCCGAGCGCCGTGACCCCGCCTCCACTGTACGCGAAATATACGTCGTAGCCTCCGGAGGCTGCCGTCGGCTTGGTCAGCGTAAAGACCGTCGCCGCGGCACCCTGGATCGTCTTTACGCACTCGTGTCGCCGGACCCGGCGGTCGGCGCGAACCCGTTGCCGGTGACCGTGGTTCCGGTGAATGAGCGCGTGCGTATCCATGCAGGAGTCTCCCTTGTATCCCCAGCGAACGGTCCGTCGACCCAAGGCCACGCCCCGGAGTCACGGCGGTTGCGCGGGCGCCGGATCGCCTGGCCCGATCGTGCTCCCCAATCGTTCGAGCGGCCATAGGCGTCGACGGTGCGCCCGCGTTGCGGCTCGCACGAACCCGACGCCGCGAGTCCGCTCCGGAACCCTCGCTGGTCATCATGCGTTCGCGGAACCAGGTGCGCTTCGATCGCCATCCGTCCATGGAGCGGACTGCAGCGCATTCGGGGGACCGTTCAGTTTCGGTTCAGACCGCTGTCGCGACCGCCGCACCACCACTCACTCCGGGGTCGTGCGTTTGGCCGCTTCGACCGCCTGCGCAGTCCGGATCAGGCTTTGTATCGCGCTCACGCTGATCGGACCGTTCGGATCCTGGGCGGCGATCTGCTTCGCCACGCCCTGCAGCAGTTGCACGGCCACTTGCATATGTCCGGCGTAGAACGCCAGTCGGCCGCGCTGATAGGCGAGACGCGCGATCCAATCCGATTCGATTTCCCCCTCGTTTAGTACGCGCACGGAAAGGCCGTCCATGAGGGCATCGACACCGACGGTGCGGCGCAGATCGAGCAGGCAGTCGGCAAGGTGGTAGCGCAAGTCCTCGGTCGTGGGATGCGTCCAGCCGAGCGCGGTGCGGGCGAGCGCCAGCGCTTTCTGCAAGGAGTCCTGGGCTGCATCGAATTGTCCGGCGTACTGCCGGGCGACGCCGGTGTTCTCCCGGGCCGAAATGGTCTTCAGCGCCTGCGGCCCCACGACACCGGCGAACAGATTCGCGACCTTGGCGTAGGTCACCGCGGCATCCGCATAACGGCGACCCTGGAATTGCAGATTGCCCATCACCTGATAAGCCGCAATGGTCCGCGCGTTCGTCGGTCCGAGCGACTGGGTGAGGCACGCGACCGCCTGCGTCACCATCGGGATGGCTCGGTTCGTCTCACCGCGAAAACCGAGGATGCTCGCCAGCAATGCGGCCGTATAGCAAGTTTCCGGGGAGTCCGACCCCAATTGAGCTCGCTCGCTCGCGAGCAGTGCGGACGCCTGCCGCTCGGCGGTGCCGAAGTGCCCGGACAGGCGCAAGGTGTCGGCATAGGAGAACCCGATCTGATCACGCACCTGGAGCGGCAATCCGGAGGCCGCCTTCGCCAAGATCCAGGCGTGCTGGTAGTCGGCGAGCGCCTGGGGGAGCGCCAGCCGATAGGACTCGACCGATGCGCGCGCCCACCAGTACTGCGCGTTCACAGTCGGGCTGACTCGGGGCATCGCCTTCATCGCGGCTGCTGCGCGCGCGAGTTGTGCGGAGGCCTCGTCGAGCCTCGAAAGCTTCGCGAGCGTCAGCGCCTGCAGGATGCGCGCCTCGGCGATGCGCTGGGGATCGAGAGCGCTCGCGGCCCGGTACGCCGTCAAGGCCTCGCGTCCTTGCGCGAGCGCTGCGGGAAAGTCATCGAGCCCGAAAAACGACCACTGCATCGCTGCGTGCAGGCGGCCGCGGACGTCTGGTCCCACCTGCCGGAACACCGTATCGATCTTCGACGCCGCCGCACGTGTCGCTTCGACCACGGTGACGTCGGCACGGCCGGCTTGGTCCGGATTGGCGACCGCGATGAAGTCGTCGGTCAGAAAGGTGTTGAGCACGTGGGCAACGGCATACTGACGCGCCAACGACCGCCGTGCCGACGTCACGCTGGCAAAGAGCCCAAGCATGCCGATCATGCCTGCGCAGAGCGTGACGATGGTCGCGATCACCCAGGGGCGACGGGCGCGGGCGTGGCGCAGCGCTTCGTGGTCCGCGTTCAGCTGGCGCTGCAGCGCTCGCTGGCGTGCCAATTCGCTTCGCCGTTCATCAACGCGGCGCAGTCGGTCCGCGAGTTCCGCGGCGCTTCCCAAGCGTGCCGCGGGATCGCCGTCGGTCGCCGCAGCAATGTCCCGGCGCAGAATCTCGTCGGATACGTCGCGTTCCCATCCCGGGGCCAGGGGCTTGCGCAAATCCCCGACCACCAGCTGGTACAGCATGACCCCCAGGGCGAAAACGTCGCTCCGGGTGGTGGCCGTCTCGCCCTTGTACCGCTCCGGCGCGACATAGAGCGGCGTGGCTGCGTCCGAGTCCGCCGTCACCCCTTGCGTCAGCGTCGCGCCGAACTGGGTGATGCCGAGTGCGGCGAGGCGATCTGGTTCGAGAAGCCGTCCGCTGCCGAAATCCGTCACACGGACCCGGGTCCCGCCGGGCCCGCTCGAGATCAGGAGATTCGCGGGCTTGAGGTCCTTGTGGAGCACGCCAACGCCGTGAGCCGCCGCGACGGTATCGGCAACCTGAGCGAGCAGGGCCAGGCGCTCGCTGAGCGGCGTGCTGCCGAGATGCGCGGCGGCCCAATCGACGAAATTCTCTCCTGCGTACTCACTTTCGAGGAAGAACGGCGGCTCCTTGAAATTCCAATCCAGGATGCGCACCAGGTCTTCGCGCTCACCGAGGCTCTCGCGCAGTACACGCGCCAAGGTGACCTCCCGCTTCAACGCGTCGAGTCCTTCGCCGCCGGCGCTCAACTTGTATACGCGCCGCTCCTGCGTCTTGACGTGCCGCGCGAGCCAGACCTGATCGTGTGGCGAGCAGCCGAGGAGGCGCACCAACTGGAAGTGCTCCCGATGCGCAATCGCCTGACCTTCGGACAGGACGAGCTCTCCAGGGAATCGCCGTCCGACCGCCACCTTTTCGACGGGACCGAGCAGGCGGAATCCCACCCGGGGTTGCGTCTGTATCAGCTCCGCATTGCGCTCGCCGAGGACGTGGCGGAGTTTGGTCAGCGCCGTATCGATGACGTTGTCCACCGTGATGCGCTTGTCCCAGACCGCCTCGCGCAGTTCCTCCCGCGTGACCACCTCGCCAGCATGACGCAGCAGAACGGCGAGCACCTCGAGGGGACGTCGTTGAATCTCGACGCACTCGCCATCGACGCGAAGTTCGACCCGGACCTCGTCGAATTCGGCGGTCCCGAATCGATATCGATACTGAATATCCCGTGTCGGAGGCGGTTCAACGCCCACATCGGTCTCCGGCGGTCAGGTGCACCTGTTTGTTATTTATGACTTTTCTTCGGGTTAGCGTTTGTTGAATGTCCGGTGAAGACATGCGCCGCCTTGCCCAGCGATAAGACTTGCCGAAGGGCGGAGGGCTCGCGCGCTCGCGAAGACCCCTCCGGCCTAGGGGGAATCGATGGGATTCTGGTACTGCAGTGCGGATCGCACAAGGGGGGCCTCCGGGAGCAACCCCGGCTGCGTCCTTCGCGCACACGCCGCCGCCGCCTTGCGACTGAGCGTCGCCGCCATGGCAATCGGCCTGCGCGCGCCTGCGGGGTCCCGATGGTAACGCCGCGCGACCAACGGTCTCAGGCTCCCCAAACCCTGCGGCGGTGGCATGCAATGCCGAGCCGACCTCTTCACCTAGCGCGCCAAGGAGCGAATCATGCTTAGTCGACTCATCGTCGCCTCCTACAAGATCCTGCTCGAAGTCTCGATGTGGCTGATCTTGATCGGCACCTTCATTACCGGCTGGGCCATGAAGGGCTTCGGTGCTGCGATCGTCTCGCTCGTCGCGGCCTTCGTGTTCTGCGTCGTGTTCTTCGGTGCGTTCCTGCTGCTGGTCGACATTCAGACGTCGGTCAGAGCCATCGAAACCGGCAAGAATTCTCGAACCACTCCCAGCGGGAACTGAGTTGCGCCGCGAGACCGCTAACCGCACCGCCCGGGGGCATCCCGGCATCGCGCTCGCGGCGCGACAAGGGCTCGGACTCGAAGCGCGGATCCTTCGAGGTAGAGACTCGTCGTGTCGGTGGACGCACTTGGGTCTTGCGTTCAAGTTGCCCCGCTCCCGGTCGTGGGCCGTCGTTCACGCCGACCCGGGGCACGGACACGATGGCCGCGTTCGGGAAGAGCGCTTCGCCGAGTTCGCCGCGCGAGCACACTGCGCCCGTCTCATTCCCCTCTCCGGTCTGGATGTCGATTCGGCGAGGAAACTGCGACACGAGGTGCAGCAGCATCTCGGCACGCCGTTCGATGGCCGCTACGACTGGAAGCGCACCGACGCGGTGTATTGCACCTCGCTTCTGTGGCGGATGTTCAACAACGCGGGCATTGCCGCTCCGCAGCCGCCCTTCCCGCTCGTCGTGCTGCCGATGCTCGGGGCACGCGAATTGATCCTACCGAGCCTATTCACACGACCGACAGGTGATCCATGGCACTGAAGCACGGCGCGACCAAGCAAAAAATCCTCCTCGTAGCGGCGGTCGCCACGACCTTGACGGCCTGCTCGAGCGGCCCGAAGACCGCGAGCAAGGATTTCTACTCCGACATCGGCAACGGTCATCCCGACCAAGCCATGAAGCTGATCGATATCGCCGACATTCCGCCCGCGGCCCAACTCGTGGACGTGAATGCCAAGATTCGCGCGGCGATGGAGGCGACCCATCAGCAGGCCGAGTCCCACGGCGGCTTGGATCAGGTGAAGATCCTGTCCATGCAGCAGATCGACGCGGCTCACGCCAAGGTGTCGGCCGAAATGGTGTTCCACGACGGCACCGTTCAGCAGTCGACCGACACCTGGGTCAAGAGGAAAGGCAAATGGCTGATGGCGGTCACGCAGAACTGAGGCCGGCGCAGCGGGCGCGATCGACGGACGTCGAACGCACGGCGACGCCCCTTGCGCGAACCAGTGGAAGGGCGCGCGAGGTGGTTACCACAGAGTAATCTCGAGGAAAATTCATGGGCAGCACACAGTGGTATTCGCGATGTTTGCCGGCATTCCTGCTCGCGTTGCTGATGGCACCGTCCGCCGCCCACGCCAACGGGATCTTCGGCGAAATGCTCCACAAGACGGTCGGTACCGTCATCAACAACATCAATCAGATGAAGAATCAGGTGAACGCGGTCGCGCGGGCGGCGCCGACCACGGCGCCCTCCGGACAACCCGTGCCCACCCAGGCCGTCGCGGGATCATCGGGCAGCGCCCCACAGGACCCGAATGCCGTCCCCCTGGTGCGGACTTTCCAGCCGGTCATTCCCTCGTACTCCGGCGCGGCGGAGGACCTGCTGGGTGTCCGGTTGGGCATGCCGTTGGCACAGGCGGAGAAGATCGCGAGCAAGACTTATCCGGATAGTCCCGTGGTGCAAAGGTTCAAGTACCGCCTCGCCTACAAGGAGGTTACCGTCGAGTCTCAACCCTTCGTCCAGTACGTCGAATATACCAAGGCGACCGCGAACACGACCGATCAGCTTCTGCTCGACTTCAACAGCCCCGTGGGCGACAGCCGGGTCGTGTCCATGGAGCGACTGATCAATTTCGACCCTCACGCCGCCAATGAACCGCTCGTGAGCAGCATTCAGGCCAGCCTGCTCAAGAAGTACGGCACCCCCTCAGGGACAAACACCAACGCTCTGACCCAATTCTGGTGGGCGTACAGCCAGAAGGGCCGATTACCCTGCCAGTATGGCGACTGCTTCGCCGATTGGAATGCGAGCTATGGCGTGGGCTCCCCAACTGGCGGGGGTCCCTTGACGGCATTGCGTCCCGACGGTGGCGTATTTAAGCTGGACTTCAACCTCTTGAACCAACGATGCGGTTCGTTCGTCGGCAGTCCCAACATGCAGGTCGACGACGACATCGTCAGGATCTGGGCGAGCATTTCGAGCAATCGCGCCGATTCGAGCAAGGCGGCACAGATGGAGCTCGCTATCTATTACAGCAAACCCTGTGTCGATGACGTCCTGGACGCGAGAACCCAGATGCAAGCGGCTGCCCTCAAGCGCTACCACGCGATATCGAAGACACCGGCGGCGCCGACCTTCTGAACGGAGCGACCCCGGGCGTGCGTTCGGCCGGCGTGCTTCTGCTGATCGCAACCGCCGCCGGTGCGTTCGCGCGGCCGGCGACGGGACGCGACCGCCAAGCCCGCGTCGACCGGATCGGCTTCTTCGGCGGCCTCGGCGACATCGTGAGCCGGCGCAGTTCACCCGTCGACCGCCCGGTCACGCTGTTCTTGACCGAGGACGGTTCCGTCGCGCTGCTGCATTTGCGCTGGACCGGCTGGGGCACCGAACTCGCCCGCGCCACCGGTCGGTGGAGCGCGAGCGACTGCACACCGAGTTGCGCGAGCGGCCGGCGGACGACCGGCGCGGCACGGCTGACGCTGTCCAGCCCCGGTTCGGTGTTCGGTCACCGTGTCTACCGCTGCTTCCAGATCGCCCTCACCGCGCAAACGTGGAATCGAACGCGAACCTGCCTGCGTCGAGAGGGAAATTTCTATGTCTATGCGCCGACAGCCGAATCCGCGGCAGTGCCAACGATTTCCGGCCACGCACGCCCGAAGTGAGATGCCGTGACGAACCCTCCTGCGACGAGCCTCAGCGCCGCAGTACTCGCGGTCACGCTGATCGTCGCGCTACTGGCGGTCACTACGGTGACGCGCGCGGATTCGCCGTCCGCTCTCAGCGACACGCGCCCGTGGGGCACGTGATGGGCACGGTCCGCGGCAAAGACGCTTTCGATGCCGCCGCACGACCGTGCGGAGTGTTCGATCCGCCGATCGCGATGATCGGTCGATTCGAAGGACGCCGACAGTTCGACGTACGCCGATCGATGATCGCCGAAATTCGACTCCGTCGGTCCTGCACGGGCTCGGAGAACGCGATCGTCGAGTCCGACCAGCGAAAGCTGACGATGACCAGGAAGCGTACGGCGAAGACGAGCGCCATGTGCTCCACGCATTCTTCCCGCCCGGAGGCGCAGCACGCGTACCGCGAGGCCGGACTCCGCGCGGTCGCGGTACGAGGGTCGTCGCAGGCCTGCATCGCTTGAAGGTCGCGAGCCTCACCGGGCGGCTGACCGGCCACCGATCGCACCCGGATACGATCGGTAGCGGTGGTGGCGAGGGATACGGATCGGCCGAAAACCCTGCCGGGCGCAAGCCGACCCACATCGGCGCTCATGGATTCGAAAATCTCCGGCTGCAGTTCGCCAACGGCCAACGCACCGACCTCCTGTTGGAGGATTTCGACCTCGCCCCCGATTTGGGGGACGTGATCACCATCGATGTCGCGTCGAGAAGGGGAGGCGCAAGGCCCTTCGCCGCGCTGAGCCACACGAGCGACTCCTGAGCCGTGAACAAGCCGGATCCATTCGCAGTGGCGGGCGGGGGGAGGATCGCGCAACGATTGAAGGTGCTGTTTTTCGTCATTCCGTTCGGCCCGTCGTGTACATCGGACTCCTGAACGGATACGACGATCTGAACTTGCCGAGCGCGCTCGCATTTCTACCGTTGGGCATTTGGCTGCTGCGCACGTCGTTGATGAAACTATCGATCGACGGATGGATGAAGCGGCTCTGGAAGGCAGCCGACGGTGCCGCCCGGAGTCGTCTTCCGTCGCCCGCGCTGGCGTCGAACCAAGGGGGTCGAGGCCATCGATTGAACCGAAGCCAGGACCGCCACCCCGGCGGTCCGCCGGGACCTCGACGCCGCGGGGTATCGCTCGGCGCTCGCGCGGATCCGACCGTCCCGCCGCCGTCCGCGGCGCTTGACGCTCGCATTCGATCAGCGCAACGTCGCTGCCGATGTCCGTACCGATTCCGGCCCACGAACTGCGCGCGTTATTGCGACGCGCCGATGGTCCCGGCCTGCGACGCCTGGCGGTCCATCTCGGACTCATCGGCGGGGCTGCCGTGGGCGTGCTGACCGCCCGCGGGACGCCGTGGCTTTGGCCGGCGATGACGTTGCTCGGACTGTTCGAGATCTTGCTCTTCGCCCCCCACCATGAGGCGACCCACGCGACGCCGTTCCGGTCGACGTGGCCGACGCGATTCGTTGGCCTCGTTGCGGGCTTCGTGCTCGTATTGCCCCCAAGGGCGTTCCGCGCGTTTCACATCGCCCATCACCGCCACGCACAGGATCCCGAACGGGATCCCGAACTCGCCGGCGCGAAGCCGTTGACACCGACCCGGTATGCCTGGCGGCTGACCGGCATTCCGGTCTGGATCGCCAACGCCCGGGAATTGATCCAGACTGCGACCGGGCGCGCGGATCGCCGCTGGATTTCGCCGGCATCACGGCCTTCCATCGTGCGCGAGGCGCGTTACTATCTCGGCGCCTACGCACTGACCACGGTCGGTGCGGTGCTATTCCGGACGGCCCTGCCGCTGATGCTCTGGGTCGGACCCGTACTCCTCGGACAACCGGTGTTGCGTTATCTGCTGCTTGCGGAACACACGGGCTGTCCTCGAGTCGCCGACCCCTGGCGGAACACGCGAACGACTCTCGCATCGGCACCGCTGCGTTATCTCTTCTGGAACATGAATTTCCACGCCGAGCACCATCTCGTCGCGGGAGTCCCGTTTCATGCGCTGCCGAAGCTGCACGCGCTCGTCGGAACACGATTTGCGACGGTGGATCGCGGCTATCCGGCGGCGCATCGGGAGATACGCTCGACCTTCGGGTCTGGCAGCGTCGATCACCCATCCCAGCCGCAATCCGGCTGAGCCGAGACACCGCACCGAGCGGCCGTCGCCCGAACGCGCGCCAAGCTATCCCGGCGGATCGTGACGTTCGAGAAAATGCACGACCGCTTTGAGCATGCGCTCGCGGGTCACGCTGTGGGATAGCCAATGATCTTCGTGCGGCAAGCTGATCAGCCGAACCGACTTGCCGGCGCGCTTCAGCGCTTTCGCCATCTCCTTGCTCTGCGAGTACGGGACGACGACGTCGTCGCGTCCGTGGATCAGCAAGACCGGCACCGACACCGCATTCACGTGATCGATCGGTGAGATCGATGCCAGACGGGGATCCTTCGGGCCGGTGACGCCGAGGTAGCGATCCCAATAGCGCGTGAATTCGTTACGGTTCGCCATCATTCGATCGTTGGTCCACTCGAGGAAGCGCTCGAGGTCGGACACTCCCGCGACCGACACCGCGCATCGGTAGATGCCGGTCTGAAGAGTCACGCCGGCGAGCGCTGCGTACCCGCCGTAACTGGCCCCGACGATGCAGACGCGCCGTGGATTCGCGATGCCGCGCGCGACGAGAGAGTGCACGCCGTCGGAAAGGTCGGTCTGCATCTGCCGGCCCCATTCCCCGAAGCCGGCTCGCAGCAGCGCATTGGAAGTATCGGAACCCCGGTAGTTCGGTTGCAACACCGCGTAGCCACGTGAGGCCAAGGCCTGTGCCCACCAGTTGAAGTCCCCGTCGTCCGAGGCCGCGGGACCACCGTGAGGCAACACGACGAGGCTCAGGTCCTTTGCGGGTCGATCCGGCGGCAACGTCAGGAAGCCGGAAATCTTCAAGCCGTCGGCGGCCGCGTAGGTGATCGGTTGTACCGGCGCGAACGTCGACAGACCGTGATACACGCTGCCGATCGGAATCGAGTCCACGGTACGCCAATCGACCAACACGTATTTGTCGCCGTCATGCGGACCGAAGACTCGGATCACGAACTTCTGCAAATTGTCCGAATAGGACACCAAATCGACGCGCTCGCCGGAGTATGCGTCGATCAGGGCGGACCAGCGCGCCTGGAGCGCCGGGTCGAAGAACACCTGGCGCGGGTTCGAGGGGTCGAGGACACCGCCGATGATCTGCCCGGTCAAGGGATTGCGAGTGGGATCGTTGAAGGTCTTTCCCGCGCCAAGCGTGGCTCCCCAGGAGTCGTCCGCAAGGCGCAGCGGCTTCCACGTCCATCCCTGCAGCGTATCGAAGGCGACGAGCAATGATCGACCGCCCTCACTGAAGCCGACGACATAGGGCGGATCGAGGACCGCCGTTCCGGACGCGACCCGCCGCAGCTTGCCGTGGCTGCGGACCCGCAGCAGCCAGTCGCCCTGCTTCGCTCCCCTCGTGCGGTATTCATAGGACGCTGCGATGCGTCCCCGCGCATCGAGGATCCATTGCGCTGCCAGGGTATTGCCACGATCCACGATCTGGGTCTCGGTACCTCGCAAGTCGATCGAGAACAGTGCGGGCAAAACACGGCTTTGAGCGAGATAAGCTCCGACCACGAACAGTTTCGTTCGACCATTGACGACGCGCCTTTCGATCGGACCCAGGACGACGTTCAAGGTCTGATAGATGGGTACCCGCATCGACACCTGCCGCACCCGGTTCTTGACAATGTTCCAGTTCACGAGAAACGACCATTCCTGCTCGGCGCCGTAAAAACCGAAGGGCGGATACGCGGTCGCTGAGTAACGGATCAACAGGTGATCTTCGTCGTACCATTCCAACTCACGCACCTTGGTGTCACCAATGCGGGTGGCGGCGAGCGGCTTTCCGGACACGAGATCCGTCACGAGGACATAGCGCCGGCCGTCCTGGCGCTCGATGAGGGCGATGCGATTGCCGGACGGCGACAGCGCCGGATCCTCCACCGTGGGCAATTCCCCATAGATCGCGAGCGGAGGAGGCACGTAGCCGGGTGTCGGCGCGGAGTTCGCAGTCGTCGCTGCGGCGAACCCGATCCCCATCGACCCGATCGCCATCGCGGTCGTGATCGACCGCAGGATCAACCGTTTCATGTGCCCCTCCCTGTGGCAGCGATACCCGGTGTCGATAATCGCCTGGATCCCGTCCTGTTAGTCAACCCGGATTGGGTTGTCGGCGATTTCAGCCGCACCATAACACGTCATGCCCACAGGCAAGCCAACCGTGCGGCCAAAAACGTGCGCACATCGGCTTGCCCAACCATCGGATCAGCATCTCGTTCACGGTTGGCGGAACCGTGCTTCTTCAAGAGGAGCACCTGAACCGCATAAACGGGTCTCGGTCGGTCACTCTGACCACGATTGCGTGGGAGTCCACGCGCCTTGGTTCGGCAGGTCGCGCCGTCCGACCGGGGCGCCGAGGGCAAGTTTCGGACCTCGCGACCGTCACGGCTCGATCGAGCTGGCGGGACCACTCTCGAACCAGAGCTCTCGCTCCGGCCAGCGCATCGCCGCCAGTCGGGTGTCGAATTGCGCGCAGCCCGCCTTGCGCTCCTCGTACCGCCCGCCGATCGAATAGTCGACGCAAAAGACGCGCTGCCGCGCCCCGAGCCACCCCGTCGCGGACGCGTCCCGGAACAGATCGAGCTTCGATCCCGCATGGCTCGAACCACGAATCGGTCGATGCCGACGCCAGTAATGGCCGACGATCACGGGCGTCGGCTCCTCATATTCGTGCCACCACGCGACCCGCTCGCACATGCGCCATTTGCCAGCCGACCAAAATGGGATCGATGCCAGTCGCTCCACGCCGGAGGTCGCCACCCTGATCGGATTTCCCATCTGATGGCGTTCGTCGCTTTCGCCGATCGCCGGCAGAAGCGGCACCGCTGCGTGCCGATCGTGCAACGCGTGGCGCCACGCCTCACGCTCCACCGCGGCGCGCTCCGCGACGCCCTCCATCCGAAGCAGTCGGTCCGTCATGAGGCGATAGTGCTCGTGGACATCGACCGCGCCCGCAGTGGCCTCACTCAACGCCGCGATCTCGCTCGGCAGCCAGGCTGCGTGCACGACGCGCAGATCCTTGCGCTCGAGAGCCACCGGCAACGTGCCGAGAAACGCGACGTATCGCTCCTTCCACGGTGATGCCGCGAGACGGCAGTGTGCGAATTCGCCGCCCGGTCGATGTTCCTTGGCCGCCGGATCGAGCAGCCACGCATTGCCGTGCTTGACCTCGTTGCGCAGGATGTTCAGCTCATGATTGCCGAGCACGCATTGCGCGAGGCTGCGGACAACGAGCGACATAACCCATTCGGCGACTGCCGGGCTATCCGGGCCACGATCACTCAGATCGCCGACGAATACCAGCCGACGCCCGGCCGGGTGAGTGCCATGCGCGTCGTAGCCTAGTTGCGCGAGCAGGCGTCGCAGTGGCTCGATCTCGCCGTGAACATCACCGACGACATCGATCGGTCCCTCGAACAGTGGAGCGACCAACGCGTTCGTTGGATCACGCATGACCAACCTCCTGGAGCGACGACAGATATATCACAGGTCGACGCGGTAGATGGCCTCTAGCTGCCGGGGCATCGCTCGATGCACCGGCGAGAGAGGAGATTGATCGACGCCGTCCGAGACCTGCGAAGGTCCCGTGCAACCGCTCTCGCCGCCCCCGCGGCGGGTCCGTCCGCCGGGGTTCATCGATGATCGCACGCGTCGCCGTGTCGACGCGACGAGCAGACAGGGCGGTCCCTCCAGCCCATCGCCGACCGCCTTGTCGAGCGGGCGGCGGCTGCGGATAGCCGACTCTTCGACAAGCGCCGGATCGACTGGATCAGACGACGCGTCGGCTCGAGTGCTCCGTCGATCAATCACCGCGCGACGGCGATCGAGAAGTCGCATTCGCCAGTCCACGGGTTTCCGGATATCGTGACGAGCGTGGTGCGGACGCGGCAAGCGGATGCCGTGCACCCCGTTGAGACTGTCTGGAGTCCCCGAGTATGAAGGCTGCGGTGCTGCGCGCATTTGATCGCCCCCTTGCCGTGGAGGAGGTGGCCATTCAGCCGCCTCTTGACCGGGAAGTGCTGGTCCGAATCATGGCCACCGGCGTTTGCGCCAGCGACTTGTCGACCATCCGAGGCAAGACCCTGTCGGCACTACCGCTCGTACCGGGGCACGAAGCGGCCGGCATCGTCGAGCAGATTGGCTCAGGCGTGTCGAAGGTGAA
>JAGWPU010000035.1 GCA_028870355.1 Gammaproteobacteria bacterium
CGCGGCCGCCGCGGGTTCGATCGACGCGGCACCCGGCGCCGCGTCGGTGCCGGCCACGGTCCCCGCGACTCGCCTCGCCGCCCCGGCGATCAGGGACTCGTCGTAATCCACGGCGGCGATGACCTCGATGCCATCCTCGACCCGTCGGCTCGACAGGATCACTGCCTCGGGACCTTGCTCCTCGCGCACTTGCTGCAGCGCCTGCCGCATGCTCGCGGCCAGGTAGCGTTTGATCTTCATCGGGACCTCACTCGATGCCTGCATGCGATCAGCGCCCGACCGCGGCGATCACGCGGATCCGGCGGTTCTCGGGAATTTCGTTGTACGCGAGCACCGCCAGATTCGGCGTCGCATAGCGCATCAGCCGCGCGATCCATGGCCGGATCCGCGGCGCGACCAGCACGACGGCGGGCTCGCCGGCGACTTCCTGGCGCCGCGCACTGTCCGCGAGTGACCGCTGCAATCGATCCGCGAGCCCTGGCTCGACGCTCGTGCCGGATTCGCCGGTGCCGCCGAGCGAATCCTGCAGCGATTGCTCGAGCCCCGGGTCGAGGGTGATCACGGGCAGTTCCTCGCGCAGCCCGCCGACGCTCTGCACGATGCTGCGGCCGAGCGAGACGCGCGCAGCGGCGACCAGGACGGACGGGTCCTGACTCTTCGGCGCGACGTCCGCGAGCGCTTCGCAGATCGATCGGAGATTGCGGATCGGCACCCGTTCCTGCAGGAGCTGCTGCAGCACCTTGACGAGCACGCTCATCGGCAGGAGCTTCGGCACGAGATCCTCGACGAGCTTCGGCGCGCTCTTCGCGAGCCGGTTGAGGAGTTGCTGGACCTCCTCGTGTCCCAGGAGTTCGTGCGAATGGGTCTGCAGCAGGTGGCTCAGATGGGTCGCGATCACGCTGCCGGCGTCGACGACCGTGAAGCCGAGCGCCTGCGCCTGCTCCCGGCGGGACTTCTCGATCCACACCGCCGGCAGGCCGAACGCCGGATCCTTGGTCGGCGTCCCGGCGATCGTCGCCGACAGCTGCCCCGGATTGATCGCCAGGTCCTGGTCCGCAAAGATCTCGGCCTCGCCGACCGGCGAGCCGAGGATCATGATCCGATACGAGTTCGGCGGCAGCTCCAGGTTGTCGCGCAGGTGCACCGGTTGCACCAGGAACCCGAGCTCCTCCGAGAGCTTCTTGCGCACCCCCTTGATGCGGCTCATCAGCTCGCCGCCTTGATTGCGATCGACCAGCGGAATCAGGCGATAGCCGACCTCGAGTCCGATCAGGTCGATCGGCTCGACGTCGTCCCAGGACAGTTCCCGCTGGTCCGCGGACGGCTTCGCGGCCGCCTGCCCGCCCGCGGGGGCGGCGAGCGCGGCCGCCCGGCGCTTCGACAGCCCGTAGGCCCCGGCCGCACACGCGGCCGCCATCGACAGGAACACGAGGTTCGGCATGCCCGGGATCACCCCGAGCAGCGTGAGGACGCCGGCGGTGACCGCGAGCGCGCGCGGCTGGCCGAGCACCTGGGACATGATCTGCTGTCCCATGTCGTGCGGCCGTGACACGCGCGTGACCAGGATCGCGACCGCGACCGACAGCAGGAGCGAGGGGATCTGCGCGACCAGGCCGTCGCCGATCGTGAGCAGTGCGTAGGTCTTCCCGGCCGCGGCGAGCGACATCCCGTGCTGCGTGGCGCCGATCAAGGTGCCGCCGAACAGGTTGATGCAGACGATCAGGATTCCGGCGACGGAGTCACCGCGGACGAACTTGCTGGCACCGTCCATCGCACCATAGAAATCCGCTTCCTCCCGCAC
This sequence comes from Gammaproteobacteria bacterium, assembly GCA_028870355.1. Classification (GTDB taxonomy): domain Bacteria; phylum Pseudomonadota; class Gammaproteobacteria; order Steroidobacterales; family Steroidobacteraceae; genus Bog-1198. The sequence continues at coordinate 1,802 of JAGWPU010000035.1, forward strand.
TTCCTGCCGCCGAGCCACCGCCTCGGCCTGCGTGATGATGCCGGCATTGAGGTCGGCGTCGATCGCCATCTGTCGTCCGGGCATCGCGTCGAGGGTGAAACGGGCGCTGACCTCGGAGATTCGCCCTGCCCCCTTGGTGATCACGACGAAGTTGATGATCACCAGCACGATGAACACGACCAGGCCCACCGCGTAGTCACCGCCGACCACGAACTGCCCGAACGCGGCGATCACGTGGCCGGCGGCGTGCGTCCCGGTGTTGCCTCGCAGGAGCACGACCCGCGTCGAGGCGACGTTGAGTCCGAGCCGCAGCAGCGTCGCACCGAGCAGCACGGTCGGGAACGCGGCGAATTCGAGCGCGCGGCGAACGTACATCACCGCGAGCAGGATCACGAGCGAGAGCGAGATGTTGAACGTGAACAGGATGTCGAGCAGGAACGGCGGCAGCGGCAGGACCATCATCGCGAGCACGACCATCACCACGAGCGGCACGCCGAGGCCGTTGCGCGCGAATTCACCGAGCTTCTGGAGTGCGCCCTGCATGCTCAGGCGTCCGCGTACTCGTCACTGACCGGCGGGTCGGGCCGCTGCAGGCGCGCGGCGGCGGTCGGCGGCAGCGTGCGCAGGCGGAAGATGTAGGAGAGCACCTGCGCGACCGCGACGTACAGGCCCGGCGGGATCTCGTGGTCGAGGTCGGTCGACCGGTGCAGCGCGCGCGCGAGCTTCGGCGCCTCGAACACCGGGACGCGATGTTCCTCGGCGATCCGCCGGATCGCGAGCGCGACGTGATCCACCCCTTTCGCGACGACCCGGGGGGCGCGCATGCGCTGCGGGTCGTATTTCAGCGCGACCGAGAAGTGAGTCGGATTCACGATCACGACGTCCGCGGTCGGCACCTTCTGCATCATCCGCCGGCGCGCGACCTGCTGCTGCATCTGCCGGATCCGCTGCCGCGTCTCCGGCCGTCCTTCGGTCTCCTTCGCCTCGTCGCGCAGTTCCTGCCGGGTCATCCGCAGCGAGCGGCGGAACTGGAAGAGTTGCAGAGGCACGTCGAGGATCGCGACCGGGGCGAGTGCCGCGGAAAGCCACAGCAGCGCCCAGCCGAGCAGCCGCGCCGCGTGCGTGATCGCCGCGAACGCGGTCGAGTCGCCGAGGTGCATCACGTCGGTGAGCAGGTGGGAGGCGACGCCGACGCAGACCGCGCCGACGACGACGCTCTTCAGCAGCGCCTTCGCGGCTTCCGTGAGGCCCTCCAGGCCGAACACGCGCCGCAGCCCCTCCCGGGGACTCAGCCGCGAGAAGTTCGGGGCGAACGCCTGGGGACTGAAGTTCCATCCACCGAGTGCGACGCCGGCGAGCAGGATGAGTACGGTGAGCGCCGCGAACATCGGCAGGAGCGCGAGGACCGCGCGATGCGCGGCGGCGCCGAGCGCGGCCTGCATCGAATCGGGGTCGGCGAGCGCGCGAGGGTCGATCGCGAGGCCGGTGCGCAACCCGCCGGCGAGGCGCGCCGCGAGCGTCGCCCCGCCAGCGACCAGCGCCGCGGCGCCGCCGAAGGTCGCGGCGAAGGTCGCCAGCTCGCGCGAGCGCGGGACCTGGCCCCGCTCCCGTGCCTCCTGCAGGCGCCGTTGCGAGGGTTCTTCGGTACGCTGGTCGCGATCGGCTTCGGCCATCACGGCACCCGCGGGACCGCGCCGGCGGTCATCTCGGCGATCGCGGCGATCGACTGGTGGAGCGTGCGGACGATCGCGAAGCCCAGTCCGCCGACGCCGATCACCAGCACGAGGTAGCCGGCGACGATCGTGATCGGAAAGCCGACGCCGAAGAGGTTCATCTGCGGCGCGGCGCGGGTGAGCACACCGAGCGCCAGGTTCACGATGATCAGCGCGACCACGGCGGGCAGCGCGATCAGGATCCCGCTCTGGAAGATCCGCCCGCCCCAGGTCGCCACCGCGAGCACGTCGCCGCGACCGAACGGGTTCGCGCCGATCGGCAGCGTGCGAAAGCTCTGCGCGAGTTCGGCGAACAGCACCAGGTGCCCGTCGAGCGCGAGATAGGTGAGCATCGCGAATACGACGAACAGCTGCCCGAGAGCGGGGGACGTCGCGCCGCGCTCCGGATCGATCAAGGTCGCGAATCCCAGCCCCATCGTCGTCGCGATCGTCTGGCCGGCGAACGAGATCGCTTCGAACGCGATCTGCGCGACGGTGCCGATCGCCAGGCCGATCACCAGATCCTGTACGGCGACGAGCACGCCGCGCGCGGAGAAGACCGTGAGCGTGGAGGGGACCGCGACGGTCGGCGCGAGCAGGAAGGCGATCGCGAGCGTCAGCACGATCTTCACGCGCGGGGGCACCGTCATCGCGCTCACGATCGGTGCCGACGCGACGAAGCCGCCGATCCGCAGCGCCGGCCACCACAGCTGCGCGAGCAGCATCGGGAGCCGGGTCGCGTCGATCGTGAACGGATGCACCGGGGCCCCCTTAGCCGATCGCCGCGGGGATGCCCGCGTACAGGCCACGCGTGAACGCGATCAGGATCCGCAGCATCCACGGTCCCGCGACGAACAAGGTCACGACGACGCACAGCAGCTTCGGGATGAAGCTCAGGGTGGCCTCGTGGATCTGGGTCGCTGCCTGCAGCATCCCGATCACCAGGCCGGCGATCAGCGAGACGAGCAGCAAGGGCGCCGCGATCAGCGTCGTCACGAACAGCGCCTTGTGTGCGAGGTCCATCACGGCGTCCGGCGTCATCGGTGGAAGCTCGCGGCCAGCGTGCCGAGCAACAGCGTCCAGCCGTCGACGAGCACGAACAGCATGATCTTGAACGGGAGCGAGACGAGCATCGGCGACAGCATCATCATGCCCATCGACATCAGCACGCTCGCGACGACCAGGTCGATCACCACGAACGGGATGTAGATCATGAAGCCGATCTGGAACGCGGTCTTGAGCTCGCTGGTCATGAACGTCGGAATGAGCACCGAGAGGGGCACCGCGTCCGGATTCGCGAAGCCCGGCCGCCCGGACAGCCGCGTGAACAGCCGTAGATCGTCGACGCGGGTCTGCGCGAGCATGAAGCGCTTCAGCGGCGCGATCGAGCGATCCACCGCGACGGTGCCGGCGATCTGCCCGGCGAGATACGGCTGCACGCCGTTGACATACGCCTGATTGAGCGTCGAACTCATCACGAAGAAGGTCAGGAACAGCGCGAGGCTGGTCAGCACCTGGTTCGACGGCGTCGTCGTCATCCCGAGCGCCTGCCGCAGGATCGACAGCACGATGATGATTCGCGTGAACGCCGTCATCGCGAGCAGGATGGCCGGCAGCAGCGTCAGCACCGTCATCAGGATGAGGATCTGGACCGTCAGCGAGTACGTCTGCGCACCGTTCTTCGCGGTCTTGATCGCGAGTGCGGGCAACGCCGCCTGCGCGTGCGCCGCCTGCGGCAGCAGGGCGACGACGGTCATCGCGATCAGCGCGAGCGCGATCGCGGCGGTTCGGCGCCTGCGGCTCGATGCCGGTCTTTCCGGCGTCATCCGGCGGTTCCCGCGCTTCGACCGAGGAACTCGCGCAGTCGGTCGGCGAACCCGGTCGCGGTCGCCGCCGGCGGATCGACCGCGACCGGGTTCGCGAGCGGCGCGAGGCCCACGATCCCGCTCGGACCGATGCCGAGCAGCAGCTGGGCGTCGCCGACCCGCACCAGCACGACGCGCTCGCGCGGGCCGATCGCGAGCTGATCGATCACCCCGATGGTTCCGCGCCCGCCGCGTGGCGCGAGGCGCGCCCGCTTCAATGCCCAGGCCACGGCGAGGATCGACGCGAGGACCAGCGCGAGACTGAGCGTCGTCTGCACCAGACTGCCGATCGAGAACGGCGAAGCGGCGCTTGCGGCGATCGAGGTCATCCGGCGCGTTCCATCCGCTCGGCCGCGCTGACCACCTCGGTGAGGCGTATGCCGAATTTGTCGTCGATCACGACGAGCTCGCCGCGAGCCACTCGCACGCCATTGACCAGCAGGTCGAGCGGCTCGTTCGCCTGCCGGTTGAGCTCGACGATCGCGCCCGGCGTGAGGCGCAGAAGCTCGCGCACCGGCATCCGGACCCGGCCGACCTCGAGCGCGAGCGTGACCATGACCTCGAGAATCAGATCGAGGTTCACTTCCTGGGGGGCCGCGCTCGGCGTACTCGGTCCGAGCTCACCGATCGGCGCACGCGCGGCCGGGCCGCGCTTGGTGTCGTTGTCGTTCATTCCGGCTCCCGCGACAGGATTTTCAGCGCATTGTGGCCGTTCGACGATCCGAAGCGGCCGCGATAGAGGGGGACCTCGCCGGCGAGCAGCACGACGTGCTGCGGCGGGTCGATCGGGATCACGTCGCCGGGTGCGAGACGCACGAGCGCGCCGATGCTGATCTGCGCCTCGCCGAGCACGGCCCGGGCCTCGAGATCGGCAGCCTGCAGCGCCGCGCCGAGCAGCGGCGCCCACGGCGCCTGCGGCCGGGTGGCCGGCTTGCCGCCGTCGGCTGCGAGCGCCTCACGAATCGGCGTGAACACCGCCTCCGGCAGCAGCCAGCGGACCTCGCCCGAGGCCGTGCCGATCTCGACGCCGAAGCGCGCGACCAGCACGGGCTCATGCGCATCCGCCGGCCGCAGCGACCGGGCATTCGTCTCCAGACGCACGGTCTCGATTTCGATCGGCGCCGCTTGCGCGAACGCGGTCGCGAAGCCGGTCCCGAGCGCACCCATCGCGAGCGCGAGGAACCGCTGCGCGGCCGGCCCGACCGCGGCCTGGGGATCGGCGCTCGGACGCCCGCTGCCGCCGAAGAACGCATCCACCATCGCGAGCAGCAGCGGCGGATCGACCACGACCCAGGCGTCGCCGGCGAGCGGCTTCAGGCGGATCACCGCGACGCTCGCGGGCATCGGCAACTCCGCGAGTGCGTCGGCGGCCGACTGGCGGCCGAGTCCGGTGAAGCTCGCCTCGAGGGACCGGTTCAGGAGTGCGGCGAGTGCGGTCCGCGTCGGCTCGACGCAATCCCGGCAAATGGCCTCGAGCACCGGCAGCGAGGTCCGGCTGATTCGACGGGCGGCGAAGTCGACCGGACGCGCGGCGTCCGGAAGCGGGTTCTCGAGGAGCGCCGAGACCTCCTCCTCCGAGATCGTCGATCGCTCCCGCGGGGCATTCGGCGCGCCGGCCGCGACGTTCCGATCGCCGCTCGCCGCCATCACTGCACCACGAAGCTGGTGAACAGCACGTCGTCGATCAGCGGTCCGCCGTCGTTGCGCTGTACCGCCTGAATCGCGGCGAGCGCCTGCTTGCGCAGATCTTCCTTGCCCTGCAGGGTCATCAACGTCTTGAAGTCGCGATTGCTCATCAGCATCAGCAGGTTGTTGCGGATCAAGGGCTCGTTGCGCTTGACGCTGTCGATCGCCTTCTGGTTGCGCGCCATCACCTCGATGCTCACCTGCAGGAAGCGCACGGCTTCGCCGTCCTGGAAATTGACCACGAGCGGCGGATCGAGCGCGTAATAGATCGCAGGCTTGCCCGCGTCCGCCGCGGCGCCGGGCGCCGCGGCGGGAACGAACGGCGTGATCTTGCCGTCGGCACCGAGCTTGAAGTCCGGCGGCGGATGCAGGACCGCGTTGAGATAGCCCCCCACGACCACCGCCGCCAGCGTCAACAGGAAGATCCCGAGGGCGTTCACGATCCGTCCCCCGAGACCGCCCGAACGCTTCGCGGGCTCCGCCGGACTGTTCTCGTCCCCTTCGGCCATGGATGTCGATCCCTTCGCGCGGCGAATAGCCGCCACCGAGCGATCGAGCAATTTTTGTGCCAGCGAATCGCGGAGAGAAAATCCCTAGATTTTTCCGGACGTTGCGGCGTCGGGTCCGGCCCGCGGCACCGACCGCCGGCCGGACCGTCGAATTATTGACGCCGCGGCGCCGTCACCAGATCGACACCCGCCGATCGGGCGGCAGGTACATCTGGTCGCCGGGCTTCACGTCGAACGCCTTGTAGAACCCCGCCTGGTTGCGCAGCGGCGCGGTGCCGCGCACGTACGGCGGCGAGTGCGGATCGGTCTTCAGCCACAGGATCTGCTGCGCGCGGCGCACCTTGCCGCGCCACTCCTGCACGAAGCCGTAATAGAACCGCTGGTCGCCGGTCATTCCGTCGATCACCGGCGCCGGCCGGCCGTGGAGCGCGAGGTGGTAGGCCTGATACGCGATCGCGAGACCGGAGTTGTCCGCGATGTTCTCGCCGAGCGTGAGCTTGCCGTTCACGTGGAAGCCCGGCACCGGTTCGTAGCGGGAATACTGGGCGACCAGCGCCCGCGTCTTCGCGGCGAACTTCGCGTGGTCCGCCGGCGTCAACCAGTCGTGCAGATTGCCGTTCGCGTCGAACTGGCTCCCCTCGTCGTCGAATCCATGACTGATCTCGTGGCCGATCACCATGCCGATCGCGCCGTAGTTCGTGGCTTCGTCGGCGTTCACGTCGAAGAACGGCGGCTGCAGGATCGCGGCCGGGAACACGATCTCGTTCATCGTCGGGTCGTAGTAGGCGTTCACCGTCTGCGGATTCATCTCCCATTCGGTGCGATCGATGGGCTTGCCGAGCTTCGCGCGCTCGCGCCGGAACTCGAATTCGGTCGCGCGAACGACGTTGCCGTACAGGTCGTCGCGATGGATCACGAGCGCGCGGTAGTCGCGCCACTTGTCCGGGTAGCCGATCTTGATCGCGAGCTTGTCGAGCTTCGCGAGCGCGCCCTGACGCGACGGGGGGCTCATCCAGTCGAGCCTCGCGATGTCCGCCCGGTAGGCCTCGATCAGATGATGCACCAGCGCGAGCATCCGCGCCTTGTTCCGCGGCGGGAAATAGCGTTCGACGTAGAGCTTGCCGAGCGCCTCGCCCATCGCGACGTCGACGAGCGCGAGCCCCCGCTGCCAGCGCGGCCGGTTCACCTGGGTCCCTTTGAGCACCGTGCCATCGAACGCGAATCGCCGGTGCACGAAGGCCTGCGACAGGTAGGGCGCGGCGGCCGACAGCACCCGCCACTCGAAGTACGCCTTCCACACCGGGAGCGGCGTGCTCGCGATCAGCCGGCCGAGCCCGGTGAAGTAGCTCGGCTGGCTCACGATCACGTAGTTCACCTTGCCCTCGAGACCGGTCGCGCGCAGGTACTCGGTCCAGTCGTAGTCGCCCATCAGTGCCGGCAGCTGCGCGAGGGTCGTCTTGTTGTAGGTCTTCACCGGATCGCGATTCGCGACCGGCGACCACTGGATCTTCGCGAGCGCGGTCTCCAGCTGCAGGATCTCGGCGGCGCTGCGCGCCGGATGGGCGAGGCCCGCGAGGCGGAACATCGCGCGCACGTAACGCTGGTAGGCCGCGCGCGTCGCGACCAGCTTCGGCGCCTGGCTGAGATAGTAGTCGCGGTTCGGCAGGCCGAGCCCGCCCTGCGCGAGGTACACCGCATAGCGAGTGGAATCGCGCGCGTCCTGCGCGATCCCGACGTCGAAGGGCGCGTCCGGGACCGATTCGTTGTCGTGCGCGATCAACGCGGCGATGCCGCGCTTGTCGGTGAGCGCGTCGATCCGCTTCAGTTCGGCCTCGATCGGCGAGACCCCGAGCGCATCGACGCGCGCGACGTCCATGTAGCTCGCATAGAGGTCGGCGACCTTGCGCGCCTGCGGGTCCTCGGCGCCGCCCGCGAGCAACCCGTCGACGATCGACTTCAACTGCTTCTGGGTCTCGTCGTCCACCTGCGTGAACATCGAATAGGAGGACTTGTCAGCCGGTATCCGGAACTCCTCGAGCCATTTGCCGTTCAGATGCCGATAGATGTCGTCCTGCGGCCGCACGGCCGGCAGCACATAGCGCAGATCGATGCCGGATGGCGGCGTCGATGCCGCGCGCGCGCCGGGCAAGGAGATGAGACACGCGGCACTCGCCGCGAAGATCGTCTTGCGCAACATGGCAGCCTCCATCAAGCGGCGAATTTCAGCGAAACCCGCAAACCCGGATCGGCATCCGCGAGCACGAGCCGCGCCCCGTGCAGCTTCGTGACCGCCGCGACCAGCGAGAGCCCGAGCCCGGACCCCGGTACCTTCCGCGCTTCGTCGAGCCGCACGCGGCGTCCGAGCACGAGATCGCGCTTGTCGGCCGGTATCCCGGGCCCGTCGTCCTCGACCGTGACCTCCGGTCCGGTCGCGTCGGCGCGCAACAGGACGCGGATGTGGCCGCCGGCCGGCGTGAACTTGATCGCATTGTCCAGCAGGTTCGCGAGCGCCTGCGCGAGCAGCTGCCGGCTGCCCTGGATGCGGGCTCCGGCCACCACGTCGCTGTGCAATTCGATCCCGCGCTCCTCGGTCACCGGCGCGTACAGCTCGACGATGCTCGCGACCAGCGCCGAGAGGTCGACCGCTTCGCGCGCGACCGTTCCGGTCTCCGCGAGCGCGATCCGCAGCAACGCGTCCAGCGTGCTGCGCATCCGATCGACCTCGGCGGTGACGCGCTCGAGCACCCGCCGCTCGGGGGAATCCTGGCCGAGATCCGTGAGCGCCGCCTCCGCGGTCGACTGCAACCGGTTCAAGGGGGTGCGCAGGTCGTGCGCGGCGCTGTCGAGGACCGTGCGCATGCCGAGGGTGAGCTGCTCGATCTTGTCGAGCATGCCGTTGATCTCCCGGGCCAGCGTGTTCAGCTCGTCCTCGGCCTCGCGAACCGGGAGGCGGCGCGACAGATCGCCGCGCATGATCTCGGTCGCGACCGCGGAGATCGCGCCCGCGTGCGCGAGGATCCTGCGTCCCATCCAGATTCCGCCGCCGATGCCGATCAGCATCGTCGAGACGACCGCGGCGACGAGGCCGCGCATCATCACGTTCTTCACGTCCTGGCGCTCTTGCACGTCGTGGCCGACCAGCATCCGGTACCCGCCGGGCAGCGGGAACCGCTGCGCGCGGACCTCGTGCACCCGCGTCTGGTCGCCGTAGGGCACGATCGCCTTGAACTGGATCCACTTGCCTTCGCCCGGCGGGATCGTCGGCCAGGCCGGCAGGTTCCCGGCGACCGGGCGCAGCCGCGGATCGACCATCAGATAGACCGCGCCCCGAACGTCCTGCGTGTGCGAGCGCTGTTCGACCAGCTCGATGAAATCGCTGCGCGAGAGCACGAGGTACTGCTCGCGCAGGCCCTGCACCTCCGCCTCGATCAGGTTGTCGGCGCTGCCGTCGATCACCCGCGACACCGCGAAATACACGCCGCTGAGCAGCGCGACGGTGCCGAGCGCGAACGCGACCGAATACACGATCGCGATCCGGAACGGCGAGCTGGTCAGGACCCCCAGGAATCCTTGTTCCTGGTCCACTAGTCTTCTTCGCTGAGGCTGTATCCGGCGCCGCGGACCGTATGCAGCAGGGGTTTGTCGAAATCCTTGTCGATCGCCTGCCGCAGGCGGCTGATGTGCACGTCGATCACGTTCGTCTGCGGGTCGAAATGGTAGTCCCAGACGCCCTCCAGCAGCATCGTCCGGGTGACCACCTGGCCGCTGTGGCGCATCAGGAATTCGAGCAACTGGAACTCCCGCGCGGTCAGCTCGATCTTCTTGCCGCCGCGCGTGACCCGCCGCGTCATGCGGTCGAGTTCGAGGTCCGCGAGCTTGAGCTTGGTCGCGACCTCGCCGCTGCCGAGCTCGGCGCGGCGCGCGAGCGCGTCGATCCGGGCCAGCAGCTCGGACACGTGGTACGGCTTGGTCAGGTAATCGTCGCCGCCGGCGCGCAGACCCGTGATGCGATCGTCGACGTCGCCGAGCGCGCTCAGGATCAGTACCGGGACCTTGCGCCCCGTCGCCCGCAGGGACTGCACCAGCGCGAGTCCATCGAGCTTCGGCAGCATCCGGTCGACGATCGCGAGATCCAGCGCGATCGACGAGGCGAGGTGCAATCCCTCGAGGCCGTCCGCCGCGACGTCGACCGTATGGCCCACCTCGCGCAACGCCCTCGCGAGATGGTCCCTCGCGACCTGGTCATCCTCGACGATCAATAGGTGCATGCTTGAACCGGCTTCGGGAATCGCGGCGACCGCGGCCGCCGCCGCGCGACGCCTGGAGCCATCCGACGGTCCCATATAAAATCGGAAATCTATGACGTCGGAGAGGATGCCGCAAGCCGGATACGCCGCGAGTGAGGCCAGGAGGCCGCACGGCGGGAACAACGGGCCGCCGGGCGGCGGCCGGGTCCCGGCGCCGCGCGGCTGACCGTTCGGCCCCGCGGGCACCCCATGTCGAATCCGCTGCGGGCCGCATACGAGGCGCTGATCTATGCCGCAACGCTCGCGATCCTCGCGGTCCTGTCGCTCGCCTGGTCGACCTGCGCGTGGGTGCTGCGGCCCCTGCTCCCCGAGCGGATCGGAACCGCGATCGGCCGGCGCGCGATCATGACCGGCTTTCGGTTCTACGCGTGGCTGCTGTCGATCGCCGGGGCCTACCGCTTCGACCTCGGCGATCTCGGCGCATTGCGCGACGCGCCGCCGATGATCCTCGCGCCGAATCACCCGACGCTGCTCGACGCACCGATGATCCTCGGCCATCTCCCGAACCTCGCGTGCGTGATGAAGGCGAGCGTCGGGCGCAATCCGTTGTTCGGCGGGGGCGCCCGTCTCGCACGCTACGTGAGCAACGACTCGCCGCGGCAGATGATCCGGGAATCGGTCGAAACCTTGCGTCGCGGCGGCCATTTGCTGCTGTTCCCCGAAGGCACCCGCACCGCGCGGGAGCCGATCAACGCGCTCGGCGGCGGGATCGGCGCGATCGCGAAGCGCGCCGGCGTCCCGGTCCAGACCCTGCTGATCGAGACCGACTCCCCGTTCCTCGGCAAGCGCTGGCGGCTGTCGCGGCCGCCGCGCCTGCCGATCCATTACCGGGCCCGACTCGGTCGGCGGTTCGCACCGCCCACCGATGCCGGCCGGCTGGTCGCCGACCTCGAGGCCTATTTTCACGGCGCGCTCGGCGATGCGACCGCGCCGCCACCGACGGAACGGCCCTGAACGATGCCGCCGCGGTCGACGACCCATCTGGTGCTGATCCCGAGCTACGACCCCGGCCGCCGGGTCCATGACACCGTCCGGGCGGCGCGCGCGGTCTGGAACCCGGTGTGGATCGTCGTCGACGGCAGCACCGACGGGAGCGCCGAACGACTCGCGGCGCTCGCGGCCGAGGACCCCGGACTGCGGGTCTTCGTGCTGCCGCGAAACGCCGGCAAGGGCGCGGCGATCCTGCATGGGCTGCGCGCGGCGCACGCCGAGGGCTTCACGCACGCGCTCACGATGGACTCCGACGGCCAGCATCCGGCGGATCGCATCGCGGCGTTCATGGCCGCCTCCGCGGCGCACCCCGCCGCGATGATCCTCGGGCGGCCGGTGTTCGATGCGAGCGCACCGGCGCTGCGGGTGCGCGGACGGCGGATCAGCAACGCGATCACGAACCTCGAGACCTTGTGGAGCGGCATCGACGACTCGCTGTTCGGGTTCCGCGTGTACCCGATCGCACCGCTCCTCGAGATCATGCGCACGCACCGTTCGATGCGCCGGTTCGACTTCGACGTCGAGGCGGCGGTCCGCCTGCGCTGGCGCGGCGTCGAGGCGATCGGCCTGGACGCCGCGGTGCGCTACTTCTCCGCGGCCGACGGCGGTGTGTCCCACTTTCGCTACTGGCGCGACAATGCGCGCCTGACCGCGATGCACCTGCGCCTGCTCGGCGGCTTCCTGCTGCGCCTGCCATGGCTCGCCGCACGGCGGGTGCGACGGCCTCGCGAACCATTATAATGACCGCCATCTGCGTCATCCCGAGGCAATCGAACCGTCCATGGCCGACCATGCGCCGCAGCTGCGCGAATCGACACCGTGCGCCGACACCGCCCTGCAACGCGAAATCGCCGCGCTGTTCGTCGAATCGCTGAACCTGGACGTGACGGCCGACCAGATCGACCCGGACGCGCCGCTGTACGGCGAAGGTCTCGGCCTCGACTCGATCGACGTGCTGGAAGTCGCCCTGGTGTTGTCGAAGAGATACGGCGTCCAGTTGCGCGCGAACGACGCCGAGAATCAGCGCATCTTCGGCTCGCTGCGCAGCCTCGCGGACTTCGTCGCGTCCCGGAGGACGAAATGAGCGTCGTCCGGGGCGGCCGCGGGGCCGTGCGCGCCCGCTCGGGCTCCTCGAAGGTCGATCGCCCGCGCGAGTGACGCCCGCGATGGCGACCGTCGCGCTGTTCACGCACCCTTCGCCGACCTCGATCCTCGCATGGCGCGGCGGTCGTCCGGTGACCGCGCTCGAATTCCTGCAGGACGTCCACGGACTCGCGCGGCGTCTGTCCCGGGCGACGCACTGGTTGAACGCCTGCGAGGATCGCTATCGCTTCGCCGTCGCGCTCGCGGCGGGCATCGTCGCCGGCAAGACCGCGCTGCTGCCGTCGACACGAACCCCGCAGACGATCCGCGACCTGCTCGAGCTCGCGCCGGATGCCGCGTGCGTGACCGACGATCCGCGCTGCCCGATCGAACTGCCGAAGGTTCTCCAGCGGGACGAGGACCGCGATCGCTCGACCGAATGGCGCGTGCCGCAGATCGACGCGGCACGCACCTTCGCGATCGTGTTCACCTCGGGTTCCACCGGAGCGCCGACGCCCCATCCGAAGACCTGGGGACGCGTGACGAACTGCGTTCGCGCGGGCGCGGACCTGCTGGGGATCGCGGACGGACGCAGCCATGCGCTCGTCGGCACCGTTCCGCCGCAGCACATGTATGGGTTCGAATCGACCGTTCTCGTCGCCCTGCACAGCGGCAACGCGCTCGTTGCCGAGCGCCCGTTCTATCCGGCGGACGTGGTCGCGGCGCTCGAGCGCTGCCCCCGGCCACGGGCACTGATCTCGACCCCGGTCCACCTTCGGGCACTGCTCGCGGCCGACGTCGGCGCGCCGGCGCTCGATCGGGTCGTCTGTGCGACGGCACCGCTCGATCCCGCGCTCGCGCAGCGGATCGAGGCACGCTTCGGTTGTGCACTGGACGAGATCTACGGGTCGACCGAAACCGGTCAGATCGCGATCCGGCGCACGGCCACGACCGAGCGCTTCACGCTGCTGCCCGGCGTGAGCTTGAGCATCGAGGCGGATCGGGCGTTCGCCGACGGCGGCCACCTGGAGCGGCGCACGCCGCTCTACGACGTGATCGAGTCGCTGCCGGACGGCGAGTTCCGGCTGCATGGTCGGACGCAGGACCTGGTCGAGATCGCCGGCAAGCGCAGCTCGTTCGCCTACCTGAACCATCAACTGAACTCGATCCCCGGCGTGATCGATGGGGCTTTCTTCGAACCCGCGCACGGCGCCCACGCCGAGACCGGCATCTCGCGGCTCGCCGCCGCGGTCGTCGCACCGACGCTCGATCCGACGACCCTGCTCGAACGGCTGCGCGATCGGATCGACCCGGCGTTCCTGCCACGGCCCCTGCTGTTCGTCGATCGGTTGCCCCGCAACGCGACCGGCAAGCTCCCGCGCGCAGCCCTGACGACGCTCGTGGCGAACGAGCGATGAGCGGCGTCGCCGCCGGGCCACCGCGTTCGCCACCGGTCGATCTCGAGATCGACGCGGATCACCCCGCCTACGCCGGCCACTTTCCGGGCGATCCCGTGCTGCCGGGCGTCGTGCTGCTGGACGCGGCGCTGCGCCGACTCGCCGACGACGGCCGGATCGATGCCGGGGACTGCGAGATCCTCTGGTTCAAATTCTCCGCGCCGGTTCGTCCGCACGACCGGGTCGTCCTGGAGACCGACGAAGACGCGTCGGGCACACTGCGCGTTCGCATCGTCTGCGGTCCGCGGACCGTCGCGACCGGCGCGCTGCGCTCGCGTCCGCGCCGGGGCGCACCGTGAGCCTGCCGGTACGCGCGCCGGCTCCGGTACGCGCACCGCGCGCGCAGTGGCTCGGCGTCCGCGAGCGCGGCAGTCTCGCGCTGCTGCGACTGATGGCCGCGCTGAGCCTCGGTCTGGGGCGGCGGACGAGCCGCGCGATCCTGCACGCGGTCACCGCCTATTATTTCGCGTTCACGCCACGCGCGCGGCGCGCCTCTCGCGGGTACTTGCGCCGGGCGCTCGGCCGCGAGCCGCGGCTCGGCGAGCGGTATCGGCACTTCCACCACTTCGCCACGACGATCCACGACCGCGTGTTCCTCGCGGGCGACCGCGCAGCGACGCTGGCGCTGTCGATCGAAGGCGAGGCGTTGATGCGCGCCCAGCAGGCGAGCGGTCGCGGCGCGATCCTCCTCGGCGCGCACTTCGGCAGTTTCGCGATCGTCGGGGCGGTCGGCCGACGGATCGAGGGCGTGCGCATCGCGATGGCGATGTACGAGGACAACGCGGGCAAGCTGCGCCGCCTGTTCGAGGCGATCGGCGCGGGCGCGGCGCCGCCGATCGTTCCGCTCGGCCACGTCGACTCGATGCTACGGATCGCCGAGCGGCTCGACCGCGGTGAATTCGTCGGGATCCTCGGCGACCGCAGCCTCGGCGGCGACGCCCACCATCCGGTGCGATTGCTCGGCGAGCGGACGCTGCTGCCGACCGGACCGATGCGGATCGCCGCGATCCTCGGCTGCCCGGTGATCTTCATGGCGGGACTGTATCGCGGCACGAATCGCTATCACGTCGTGTTCGAGCCCGTCGCCGATTTCACGGGACTGCGCGCCGCGGTCCGCCGGGCCGCGGTCGATGCGGCGATCGAGCGCTACGCGGCGCTGCTCGACGGGCATTGCCGTCGCGATCCGTACAACTGGTTCAACTTCTACGAGTTCTGGAACCCCGCCGACTCGGAGGCGTCGTGAGCCGGCTCCGGGCGCCCACCGTCGCCGCGATCGCACTGATCGCGGCGGCCGCCGCGTCGCTCGGCACCGCACCGACCCGCGCCGCACCGCCTCCCGCGACACCGCTCCCCGCGACACCGACCCTCGCGCCGGCCGCCGGGCCCCCGACCGACGATCTCGCCGACGTGATGCGGTTGCTCGGCGCACGGACGCACCGCCGGGCGAGGTTTCGCGAACGGCAGGATCTCGCCGTCCTCGACCGACCGCTGGTCTCGACCGGCGAGTTGATCTACGACGCACCGGGACGGCTCGAGGAGCGCGTGCTCACGCCCCGCAGGGAAACCCTGATCGCGCAAGGCGATCGGCTCTCGGTCGAGCGCGACGGCCGGCGGCGGGTGTTCGAGTTGTCGCGCGCGACGGGATTCGCCGCGCTGATCGGCAGTCTGCGAGCGACCCTCGCCGGCGACGACGCGGCGCTGCGACGCGACTTCGCGGTCGAATTCCACGGTGACCTCGCCCGATGGACGCTGCGCCTGACGCCGCGATCCGCGGCACTCGCGCGGCAGATCGCCCGGATCCGGATCGACGGCACCCGCGGCGAACTGCGTCGCGTCGTGATCCGCTCGGCGAACGGCGACGCCTCGGTGATGCGGCTCACGGAGCCGGCGCGATGAGCCGGCGCGACCGCGTGGTACTCGCGGTGTGGCTCGCGGTGCTCGTCGCCGCGGCGACGCTCGCGCTGCGCGCACGCTACGTCACGGATCTCTCGGCGCTGCTGCCGACCCGGCCCGCACCTGGGCAGCGTCTGCTCGGCGACCTGTTGCGCGACGGGCCCGCCGCGAAGACGATTCTCGCCGCAATCGAGGGCGGCAGCGCCGCGGATCGGGCAGGCGCGGCGCGCACACTGGTCGCACGCTCGCTCGCGTCCCGGGAATTTTCGACCGTCGACGACGGCGACCGGGCCGGACTCGCTCGCGCGCAGCGGTTCGTGTTCGAGCATCGGTACGTGCTCGACGCCGCGGCCGCGGCGCACCTGTCCACGGCGCAGGCCCTGCATCGGGCGATCCGGCGCACGATCGAGGATCTCGCGACACCCGCGGGCCCCTGGCTCGTCCGGCTGCTGCCGCACGACCCGACCGGCGAAACCGCCCGCCTCGCCGAGCGCTGGACCCCGGACGGCGGCCCGCCGCGGTGTGACGGCGTGTGGTGCTCGCGCTCGGGTGAGCGCGCGCTCCTGGTGCTGCGCACCCGGGCGGCCGGCTCCGACACCGACGGGCAGGCGAACGCGATCGCGACGATTCGTGGGGCGTTCCGCACGATCGCCGGCCCGAACGGCCGCCTGCGGCTGCGGCTGAGCGGACCCCCGGTGTTCGCGGTGCAGGCGCGCGCGCGGATCGAGCGCAGCGCCGAACGGCTGTCGGTCATCGCCGGTGCCTGCGTCGTCGCACTGCTGCTCCTGGTGTACCGTTCGCCCGCCGCCGTGCTGCTCGGGCTGCTGCCGGTCGCGACCGCAGCGACGGTCGGCGTGGCCGCGGTCGCCGGGGTGTTCGGCGCGGTCCAGGGCATGACGCTCGGCTTCGGTGTCACGCTGATCGGCGAGGCCGTCGACTACGCGATCTACTTCTTCCTGCAATCGGCCCATGCGGCCGATGCCTGGCGGCAGCGATACTGGCCGACGATCCGGCTCGGTGCGTTGACCTCGATCTGCGGATTCGCCGCGTTGCTGCCGTCCGGGTTCCCCGGTCTCGAACAACTCGGCGTGTACTGCCTGTGCGGCCTCGCGGCCGCGGCGGCGACCACGCGCTACGTGCTGCCGCGTCTCGCAACCGGGTCGCTCGACGCACGCTCGGTCGCATCGCTCGGCGCGGCGCTGCGCCGCGCGCTGCCGGCGCCGCGGATCGGCGCCGCGCTCCTCGGCGGCCTCGCGGTCGCGTCGCTCGCGGTACTGCTGTTCGCACGCGGCGGCGCGTGGAGTCACGATCTGGCCGCGCTGAGCCCGGTACCGGCCGCCGAGCGCCGGTTCGACGGCGCGCTGCGCGCCGATCTCGGCGCGGCCGACGTGCGCGACCTGGTGGTTGCGCAGGGTGCGGATCGCGAACGGGCGCTGCAGGCAGCCGAACGGGCCGCGCGATCGCTCCGGCGACTCGAGGCCGATCGCGTGATCGGCGGCTTCGACGACCCGGCGACGATCCTGCCGAGCCTCTCGGCGCAGCGCGCGCGGCAGCGTGCGCTGCCCGACGCACGCACCCTCGCCGCGCGCCTGCATCGCGCGCTCGTCGGCCTGCCGGTGCACGAGACGACGCTCGCGCCGTTCCTTGCCGACGTCGCGGCCGCCCGCGCGGCGCCACCGTTGACTCGCCGCGACCTCGACGGCACGCCGCTCGCGGCCGCGTTCGACGCGCTGCTGCTCCGTCGACGCGGTCGCTGGATCGCGTTGCTGCCGCTGCGCGCACCGCTCGTCGACGGCCGGCCGGGATCGATCGACCTCCCGCGGGTCCGGGAGGCCGTGTCCGGCCGCGCCGAGGCGATCGACCTCGAGGCCGATGCGAATGGCTTGTACGCGGTCTACCTGCGAAATGCGCTGCGTGCGTCGGCGGTCGGCGTGTTCGCGATCACGGTCCTGCTCGCCGCCACGCTGCGCTCGGTCCGGCGGACGCTGCGCGTGCTCGCACCGCTCGCCGTCGCGGTCGGCGCCGTCGCCGCGGCACTCGCGCTCGCCGGGATCCGGCTGACGATCCTGCACCTGGTCGGGATGCTGCTGATCGTCGCGATCGGATCGAACTACGCATTGTTCTTCGTGCGGCACGGGGCGGACGATGACGGCGCGATCACGGGTTCGCTCGCGATCGCGAACGCGGCGACCGTGATCGGCTTCGGACTGCTCGCGACGGCGCCGGTACCCGTGCTGCGCGATCTCGGCCTCACGGTCGCCCCGGGCGCACTGCTCGCGTTCCTGTGCTCGGCGCTGCTGGCGCCGACCGCGCCGGGCGCATCGGCACGGATCGGTCGATGAGACCCGTGCGGCTCCTGCCCGGGGTCAACGATCCGCCCGAGCGATTCCTCGAGGCGGGCTTCGAAGCCGCCGCGCGCGATCGAGGCGTGCCGTTTCGCTTCGAACTCCTGCGCTACGAGTTCGAGGACCTCGCCGACCCGCAGGCGATCGCG
The DNA here is from genome assembly GCA_028870355.1 of Gammaproteobacteria bacterium. Taxonomy (GTDB): domain Bacteria; phylum Pseudomonadota; class Gammaproteobacteria; order Steroidobacterales; family Steroidobacteraceae; genus Bog-1198. Next base: position 19,798 of record JAGWPU010000035.1, read on the forward strand.
CGGCTCGAGGAGCGCGCGGTCGCAGGCAACGACGGCGACGCACCCGCGTGGCTCGTCGGTGTCTCGCTCGGCGGCTATCTCGCGCTGCAGTGCGCACGCCGCCGGCCCGACGCGATCGCCGGGGTGTGTCTGATCGCCCCCTACCTCGGTGGACGGGCACTGATCGACGAGATCGCGCGCGCGCCCGGGCTCGCGGCGTGGCACCCCGGTGTCGCGGAATCGGAGGACGAGGACCGACGGCTCTGGCGATTCCTGAAGGAGCGGGCGGACGAGCTGTCGCTGTACCTCGGCGCCGGCGCCGCCGACCGCTTCGCGCGAGCCCACGCGTTGCTCGCACCGCGTCTGCCGCGCGGGCGGGTGCAGGTCGTCGATGGCGGCCACGACTGGACGACCTGGCGACGCATCTGGGACGCGTTCCTCGACAGTGGACTGTGGCGATGAGCGAAGAGCGCCCGACCCGACGCCGCTGGATCCCGTCGCCGGCGATCCGCGCGTCGATGGGACTGCACCTCGCCGCCGCCGCGGGGCTGATCGCGCGGCCGGCCGCGTGGCCGCTGGCGCTCGGCGCGATCGCCGCCGATCACGCGGTGCTCGCCGGGGCCGGCCTCTGGCCGCGGAGCCGCCTGCTCGGACCGAACTGGACCCGCCTGCCGGCCACCGCCGCCGCGCGCGGCGAGGTCGCGATCACGATCGACGACGGACCCGACCCCGACGCGACCCCCCCGATGCTCGATGCGCTCGCGCGCTTCGGCGTCGTCGCGACGTTCTTCTGCATCGGCGAGCGCGTCGCACGTCATCCGGACCTCGTCCGGCGGATCGTGCGCGCCGGCCATGCGATCGAAAACCACAGCGACACCCACCGGCACACGTTTTCGCTGCTCGGACCGGCCGCGTTGCGCCGTGACGTGGCGCAGGCGCAGACGCGGATCGCCGCGGTCGGCGGCACCGCGCCGGCGTTCTTCCGGGCGCCGGCCGGCTTGCGCAATCCACTGCTCGAGCCCGTGCTCGCGCGGCACGATCTGCGACTCGCGAGCTGGTCGCGCCGCGGCTTCGACACCGTGAGCCGGGATCCCGATCGCGTGCTCGAACGTCTGACGCGCGGCCTGCGCGGTGGCGAGATCCTGTTGCTGCACGACGGACACGCGGCGCGCGCGGCGAACGGTGCACCGATCGGTGCGCTCGTGCTGCCCCGCCTGCTCGAGGCCTTGCGCCGACGCGCGCTGATCCCGGTCACGCTGCGCGCGGCGCTCGAGCAGGAGCGCGGTCGAGTGCTCAGCGATCCGGGATAGAATCGAGCGATGGATCCGACCCCCTGCGCCCCGCTCGTGCTCGCGGCGTTCACCGCGACCAGCGGCATCGGCGTCGGCAATGCGGCGACGCTCGCGTCGTTGCGGACGCAGCGCGGCGGCCTGCGGCCCTGCGACTTCGACGGCGCCGACGTGCCGACGTGGGTCGGCGCGGTCGACGCCGCCGGGGCACAGCCGTTGCCGCCCGAATGGCACCGCTACGATTGCCGCAACAATCGACTCGCGGAGCTCGCGCTGGGTCAGGACGGACTCCTCGAGCGGGTGCGCGCAGCCGCCGGACGGCATGGCCGGCAGCGCATCGGCGTATTCCTCGGAACGAGCACTTCCGGGATCCTCGAGACGGAACGGGCCTATCGCCGCCGCGAGCCGGCCGATGGGGCGCTGCCGCCGGACTTCGACTATCGCGGCACGCACAACGCATTCTCGACCGTCGATTACCTGCGCGGCCGCTGCGGCCTCGCGGGACCCGCGGCGACCGTCTGCGCGGCCTGCGCGTCGAGCGCGAAGGTGTTCGCGGTCGCGCGGCGCATGATTGCCGCGGACGTGATCGACGCGGCCCTCGTTGGCGGCGTGGATTCGCTGTGCCTGACGACCCTGTACGGCTTTCACTCGCTGCAGTTGCTCGCACCCGGCCCCTGCCGCCCGTTCGATGCCGCGCGGGACGGCTTGTCGATCGGCGAAGCCGCCGCGTTCGCATTGCTCGAACGGGCGCCGTCGAGCCTGGATCCGGATGCGGTGCTGCTGCTCGGCACCGGCGAGTCGAGCGATGCCCACCACATGTCGACACCGCACCCGGAGGGGCTCGGGGCACGGATCGCGATCGAACGGGCGCTCGGCGACGCCCGGCTCGACGCCCAGGCGATCGACTACCTGAACCTCCACGGAACCGGCACCCCGAGCAATGACCGGGCGGAGAGCCGCGCGGTGCTCGCGACCTGCGGCGCCTCGGTCCCGTGCAGTTCGACCAAGGGCGCGACCGGGCACACGCTCGGCGCGGCCGGCGCGCTGGAAGCGGTGCTGAGCTCGCTGTGTCTGGGCGCGGGACTGCTGCCCGCGGGCCTCGGCACCGCGCAGGTCGACGCCGCGCTCGGCGTGAATTACCTCACCGGCAACCGACCGGCACCGCTGCGTCGAGTCCTCAGCAACTCGTTCGGATTCGGCGGCGCGAACTGCTGTCTCGTGCTCGGGACGGCCGGATGAGTCTCGGCGCGTACGTCGAGGGCGTCGGGGTGCTCGGACCCGGCTTGCCCGACTGGCGGGAAGCCGCGCGGATCTTCCGCGACCCCGGCGCGTATCGGCCGACCGCGAGCGAGGTGCCGGCGCCGTCGATCCTCCCGGTCGCGGAGCGGCGACGCACCGGCCGCGTCGTTCGGCTCGCGCTCGCGGTCGCGCTCGACGCGATTCGCGGCGCCGGGATCGACCCGGCACAGCTGCCGAGCGTGTTTGCGAGTTCCGGCGGCGACGGCGCGAACTGCCACGAGATCTGCACGGCGCTCGCCGAGCCGCCGCGCGAGCTGTCGCCGACCCGATTCACGAATTCCGTGCACAATCTCGTCGCCGGCTACTGGAGCATCGCCGTCGGGGCGATGCGGCCGTCGCAGACACTGTGCGCGTACGATGCGAGTTTCGCCGCCGGCCTGCTCGAGGCGCTCGTCGGCGTCGCGATCGAGCGCGAACCGGTGCTGCTCGTCGGGTACGACGCGCCATACCCGCAGCCGCTGCACGCGACGCGACCGATCGCGGCCGAATTCGGCGTCGCGCTGGTGCTCGCGCCGCGCCCGACCGCCCGGAGCATCGCGCGGATCGACGCGAGCATCGCGGCGGGGGAGGCCCAGATCCTCGACGATGCGCCGCTGGAAGCGCTGCGGCGGGGCGCGCCGGCCGCGCGCAGCCTCCCGCTGCTCGCGGCACTCGCCCTCGGGATGCCGCGGGTGACGACGGTCGAATACCTGGATTCGGACGGTTTGCGCGTGCAGGTGAGTCCGTGCGACTAGGTCGCGACGCCATCGCCCGCCGCGTGCCCCACACGGGCGCGATGTGCCTGCTCGATGAAGTCCTCGACTGGGACGCGCAGCGCCTCCGGTGCCGCAGCCACAGCCATCGGCACGGCGAGAACCCGCTGCGGGCCGGCGAGCGGCTCGGTGCCGCGTGCGCGGTCGAATACGCGGCGCAAGCGGCGGCCCTGCACGGTGCGCTGCTGCGCGAGGCGAACGACGGTGCGCCGTCGCGAGTCCCACCGGGACGGCTCGCGAGCGTCCGCGGTCTGCGCCTGCGGATCGCGCGGCTCGACGACGCGCCGCACGGCTTGCTCTGCGCCGTGAGGTTGCTCGCGAGCGACGCGAACGTCCGCCAATACGCGTTCGAGGTCGGCGGTGATCGCGCATCGCTGGCCTGGGTCGAGGGTCGGCTGGCGATCGTGACGGCACCCACGGGGGAAGCAAGCGGATGAACGACATCGCACGGCGCGCGCTCGTCACCGGCGGGAGCGGCGCGATCGGCGCGGCGATCTGCCGGCGCCTCGCGGCTGCCGGCCGGGAGGTGTGGGTACACGCCCACCGCCATCTTGCCGCCGCGGAGTCGGTGGTCGCCGCGATCCGGGCCGATGGCGGCCAGGCTCACGCGATCGCGTTCGACGTGACCGACGCGGCCGCGAGCCGCGCAGCGCTCGAGCCGCTCGTCGAGGAGCATCCCGTGCAGATCCTGGTCAACAACGCCGGGGTCCACGACGACGCGCCGTTCGCCGGAATGAGCGCCGAGCAGTGGCACCGGGTGATCGACGTATCCCTGAACGGCTTCCATCACGTGACCCAGCCGGTGCTGTTGCCGATGATCCGCAGCCGCTGGGGGCGCATCGTGAACGTGACCTCGATTGCGGGGCTCCTCGGCAATCGAGGCCAGGTGAACTACGCGGCCGCGAAGGGCGCGTTGCACGCGGCGACCAAGGCGCTCTGCCTCGAGGTCGCGAGCCGCGGGATCACGGTGAACGCGGTCGCGCCGGGCGTGATCGCGACGCCGATGAGCGCCACGGCGTTCGACGAGGGCCGTATCGCGGCGCTGGTACCGATGAAGCGTGCGGGACGCGCGGACGAGGTCGCAAGCCTGGTCGGCTACCTGGCGTCCGACGAAGCCGCCTACGTGACGGGCCAGGTGATCGCGGTCGGCGGCGGGCTCGGCTGATTCACGCGTAGGCGTCGAGCATGCCCTGGGCCGCGCGAAGCGGTGCGGAGGAGACCGCAACCGCGGTCGTCGCCGTCGCGCGCTCGACCGCCGGGGGCACGAACGGCTGTCGCGCGGCGCCCGGGTCGCCGTACGACTGCCGTGACACGTCGACGCTCACCTGCGTGAACCCGTGGGCGCCGAGCAGCTCGCGCAGCCGTGGCGCACCCGACTGCAAGGCATCGAACGCGACCGCGTTGTGCGCACCGAGCCACACCGCGGCGTGCCCGCGCTCGACCGAGATCCGCAGTTCGACGGGACCCAGATGGGGCGGATTGACCTGCAGACTCGCCCCGTTCAGGCTCTGGTCCGCGAGCCAGGTGACCCGACCGGCGAGCGCCGCCGGCAATTCGTGCGACCCGAGATCGATCGGCCCGTGCGCCGGAAGGGCCGCGTGATCGGTCAGGCCGGTCGCCGGTGGCGGCGCCGGCGCGAGCGCCGACGCGGCGAGCTGCGAGGGATCCGCGATCGCCGCGGACGGATCCGCGGTCGGCGTCTTCCCGTCCGCATGCGCGGCCGCCGCCACGGACGTCGCGTGCGGCGCAGCGGCGATCTTCGCGAGCGCGCCGTTCGGCGCGGGACCGCCGGCGGTCGCCGCGGTCGTCGCGCCGACGAGGGCGCTCGACCCGGCAGTCGCGCCACTGCCCGTTCCCGATGCCCGTGCGGCCGCGGCAACCCGGCCGGTCGTGGGCAACCGGTCCGCCTCGCCGCCGGGGCTGGCCGCGACGTCACTCGCGCGCAGCGCGGCAGCGATCTCGGATCGCGCAGCGATCTGCGCAGCGCCGGCGGCCGCCGCCGACGGTGGCGCGAGCGCGGCGCGAGCGTCCACGGCCGGCGCAGATGCCGTCGTGGCGGACGCGACGTCGTGCATCGCCTGGGGTCCCGGCACGAGGGATTGTCCGGTCGGCACCGCAGGCGCGGTGTGCTCGGTCCGCGCCGCCGGCGGCGGCTCGATCGGTCCGGCGGAGGCAATCCCGAGCGTGGGGAATGACCGCTCGACCGCGGCTCCTCCGGGGTTGCCGATGCCGTCGATCGCCGCGATCCGCGGATCACCGACGCGTGCGCTCGATCGGCCCGTCGGCGCGGCGGACGGGGGCAGCGGCGACCCGAGCACGGCCCACGGCGGCAACCCTGGCAAGGGGTTGCCGGCCGGCGGCAACGCGATGCCGGCGGTGGCATCCGCGCGGGTGCTCGATGAATGGGTCCCCGCCACCTTGTCGTGGTGCGCGGCCTGCAGCGCCTTGGAGAAACTCGGCCGGCCGTCGCCCGATGCCGCAGAGCCGCCGGAACCGGTGGGACTCGCGTTCGACCCACCGACCGGCCGCCCGCCCGACGCCGGCGTCGACACGGTCGCCGGAGCGACGGGGGTTGGGATCGAGATTGCGGGCAGGCTCGCGGGCATGCCCGAGACGAAGCAAGTCTCGTGCCAGGCCGCACCGATCGCGAGTCGGAATCGACCGAGTGGTCGGCGCGCCGGTCCTTCAACCCTCCGGACGGGACAGGGCGATGCGCAAGGCGCTCTCGTCGCCGTCGCGCTGCTCGATCCGATCGGCGATCCGCCGTTCCTCGTGGCGGTAGCGCTCGACCGCGCGATTCAGGGACTCCGCCTCGACACGCTTCGCGCTCCACTGCGTTCGCCGCGCCTCGCAGTCGGCGCGCGCGACGCCGAGATTCTGCGCGTGCAACCGCAGCGCCTCGCTCAGCCGGTCCAGGAAGTGGTGATAGTTTCTCAGGCTCACCACGTCCATCGCCCCACCCGGCTGGGCGGCTTTGCGCACGTACTCGTCGCGATAGGCGCGCAGTTGCGCCATCTGCCGTTCGAGTTCCGCGACGCGGTGTTCGGCGTCGAGCAACGAGCGGCGTGCGGTGGTCGCGGCGTCCATCGCCAGGTCCCGCAGGGGCTCGAATCGCTTGGATTTCATCGCGAAGGCTCCGTGACTATCGCGCCGGTGCGGGCGCAGCGGCCGCGAACTGGCTCACGAGGGTTAGTAAATCGGCCTGGCTGCGTTCGAAGCCGACCGGCTCGTACATGTCCTGGCGCAGGAACTCGACGATCTTCGGCCAGCTATCGACCGCCAGATCGACCCGTGGGTCGGCACCGCGGCGGTACGCGCCGACCGCGATCAGATCGCGATTCTGCTGATACGTCGCATAGACCTGGCGGAACTTCATCGCGAGCTCGAGGCGTTCGCGCGGCGCGATCTGGTGCATCGCGCGGCTGATCGAGGACTCGACGTCGATCGCCGGGTACAGGCCACCCTCGGCGAGCCGCCGCGACAGCACGACGTGACCGTCGAGGATCGCGCGCGCCGCGTCGGCGATCGGGTCGTTGTGATCGTCGCCCTCGACGAGCACCGTGTAGAAAGCGGTGATCGATCCGTCCCCGCGATCGCTGGTGCCGGCCCGCTCGACCAGCTCGGGCAGGCGCGCGAACACCGACGGGGGATAGCCCTTGGTCGCCGGGGGCTCGCCGATCGCGAGCGCGATCTCGCGCTGCGCTTGCGCGAAGCGCGTGAGCGAGTCGATCAACAGCAGCACCTTGAGCCCGCGATCGCGGAAGTACTCGGCGATCGCGGTCGCGAGCCAGGCCCCGTGCAGGCGCATCAACGGCGGATTGTCGGCCGGCGTCGCGACCACGACCGCACGGCGCAAGCCCTCCGGCCCGAGTGTCGTTCCGACGAAATCCTGCACCTCTCGACCCCGCTCGCCGATCAATCCGACGACGGTGACGTCCGCCTGCGTATAGCGGGTCATCATCCCGAGCAGCACCGACTTGCCGACGCCGGACCCGGCGAACAGGCCGATCCGCTGGCCGCCACCGACCGTGAGCAACGCGTTGATCGAACGAATGCCGACGTCGAGCGGATCGCGGATCGCACGGCGCTTCAAGGGATTCAACGGCTCGCGTCCGAGCGGTATCCGCTCCGAGCAGCGCAATTCGCCGAGATCGTCGAGCGGTCGGCCGGAGCCGTCGAGGACGCGCCCGAGCAAGCCGTCGCCGACCGGCACCGACGCGGCATCGCGCTTCGGAACGACCCGCGCACCCGGCTTGAGTCCGCGCATCTCGCCGGTCGGCATCAAGTAGAGCTTGTCGCCGGAGAACCCGACGACCTCGGCCTCGATCTGTCGCCCGCCGCCGGTATCGACGAGGCACCGGCCGCCGACCGCGGCCTCGCAACCGACCGCCTCGAGCGTCATGCCGACCACGCGATTCAGCGTCCCCTCGACGACCATCTCGCCGAGCCCCTCGAGCTGCTCGCGCGCGCTCGCGAGGCGTGACGCCCAGCGATCGGCACGCTGCGCGCCGGGCGCCGGCGCGCTCATCCGGCCGCCTCCCGCCCGGTCACCGGTTGCCGGTCCGTCCCGAGCAGCTCGCTCAGGATCGCGCCGATCCTCGATTCGAGGCGCGCGTCGATCCTCGAGGTGGACGTGACCACCTCGCAGCCGCCGCGGGTCATCACCGGATCCTCGACGATCGTCCACGCACGCTCCCGTTCGGTCGGCGCGAGGTTCGCCCGGACCACGGCCGCGTCCTCGGGATGCAACTTGACGCGGACCTCGCGGGACGCGACCGGGAGCGCCGCGATCGCATCGCGGATGATGCCGATGATCTGGGTCGGATCGGTCTTCAGCTCGCGCCTCACGATCTGACGCGCGAGCGCGAGGGCGAGCGCGAGCAGCTCGCGTTCGACCGCTTCGTCGAGGGTCGAGAACGGCCGCGCGAGACCCTGCAGCAGGCCGTCGAGACGCTCGACCTCGACGCGCGCCGCGGCGCGGCCCGCCTCCCGCCCCTCGGCGAGGCCTTGATCGAAGGCCTCGCGATAGGCTTCGGCCTGCAGGTCCGCGAGGCCGCCGACGGTCACGACCGCGCGCGGCGGCGCGTCGATCGAGGGCGGCGACCAGGGTCGTGCCTCACCCGCGGCACGGGCGGCGCCCGCCTCAGACATACTCGCCCGCATCCCGGCCGCCGATGCTGATCGTGCCTTCCTCCGCGAGCCGCTGCGCGATCGCGACGATCTCCTTCTGTGCGGCCTCGACTTCGATCAGCTTCACCGGCCCTTGCGCTTCCATGTCGTCTCGCAGGATCTCGCCGGCGCGCTTCGACATGTTGCGCAGGATCTTCTCGAAGACCTCGGGCTCCGCGCCGCGCAGCGCGATCGCGAGCTTGTCGGACGCCACCTCGCGCAGCACGGACTGGATGCCGCGATCATCGACACCGACCAGGTCGTCGAACACGAACAGCAGGTCGCGGATCTGCTGATGCATCTCGCCGTCCGCCTGCTCGATGCGACCGAGCTCCTCGCTGCTGCCCTCCCGGGGCATCGCGTTCAGGATGTCCGCGACCTTGCGCGCACCGCCGATCCGCCGCATCACCGGCGGTTGCTCGGCACCCGCGCGCTTCTCGACGATCTGGTCGAGTTCGGTCAGCGCCGATTGCGCGACCTCCCCGAGGGTCGCGATCCGCATCAGGATCTCGGTCCGCGGCTGCTCGCCGAGCAGCGGCAGGATCGCCGCCGCCTGCTCCGGCTCGAGATGCGCGAGCACGATCGCGCCGATCTGCGGATGCTCGGCGCCGATGATCCGCGCGACGGCCTTCGCCTCCATCCACTTCAGCGCTTCGATCCCCTGGCCGGGGCGACCGCTCGACACCCGGTCGATCAGCAGATCCGCCCTCTGCTTGCCGACCGCCTGGGTGAGCACGCGCCGAACGTACTCGGTCGAGCCGGCCGCGACGTTCGCCTGGCCGTCGACGACGCCGATGAAGCGATCGAGTACCGTGGTCATCTGCTCGCGCGTGACCTCCTTGAGCTCGGCCATCGCGACGCCGAGCTTCTGCACCTCGCTCGCGTCGAGCTGCTTCAGCAAATTCGCCGCGTCCTGCTCGCCGAGACTCATCAACAGGATCGCCGCCCGCTGCGTGCCCTGCAGGCCTTCGCCGCCGTTAGCCATCGGCGACCCACTCCTTCACGATCTGCGCGGCCTTCTTCGGATCCTGGATCACGAGCGACCGGGCGGCGGCGACCTGCTGCTCGAAGCTCGGGGTGAGCTTGATCGGCGGGCTGGTCGCGCCGGCGGACAAGGTCAGCTTGTCGCCACCGAGATCGCGATCGAGGGCGGCCCGCGCCGGCGCCTTGGTCAGCGACCTCATCAGCGGCCGCAACACCAGGAAGGCGACCAGCAGCACGAGCGCCGCGCCGACGATCTGCTTCGCGAGCTGCTGCACCCAGGGTCGTTCCCAGAGCGGCGCGGCCGGGATCGGCGGCAGCGGCCGATCGGTGCGGAAGCTCTGGTTGATCACGCTGATCCGGTCGCCGCGGCTCGGCTGCAGGCCGATCGCATCGCTCACGAGCTTGGTGAAGCGCTGGAGGTCCTGCGCCGACATCGGCCGCGTGGCCACCTTGCCGTCGGGCCCGGTCTTCTGCCAGTTGTCGAGCAGGACGCCGACGCTCAGTCGCTTGACCACGCCGAGCGGATGCTTCGTGTACGAGAGCGTACGGTCGATCTCGTAATTGCGGATGCTGCTCGAGGAGCTCGTGATCGGCTGCGCGGTCGCCGACGCGGCGCTGGCCGCGGTCGCCGCGGCGCCGTTCGGGCCGGCGGCCGGGTTCGCCGCCGGCGGCGTCGCGGCGGTCGCCTGTCCCGGCCCCGATGCGCCCGGTATCGCGGGCGCACCGGTCGTCCCCGGCGGCTGGTTGCTGAGGGCGCCGGGGATGCCCATCGGTCCGCCGCCGTCGCGGCTCACGTCCTGGCTTTCCTGCTCGCTGCGCACCGCGGTCTTGTTCGGGTTGTAGTCTTCCTGCGTCTGCTCGGCGACGGTGAAGTCGACGTCGGCCGTCACCGTCGCGTGCACGCGGCCGGGTCCGACGATCGGCTCGAGCAGCGCGACGATCCGTCGCTCGTAGCTGTGGTCGATCTTGCGGGTGTAGGCGAACTGCCGGTTCTCCTCGGCAGCGGCCGGATTCTGCTGCGAGGAGTTCAGCAGCGTCCCCGACTGGTCGACCAGGGTCACGTCGTTCGGCGTCAGGTTCGGCACGCTCGACGCCACCAGGTGCACGATCGCGGCGACCTGGTCCGGATCGAGTCGCCGGCCCGGATACAGTTGCAGCAGCACCGAAGCGGTCGTTCGCTGCGGATCGTCGAGGAACACGGACGGCTTCGGCAGCGCGAGGTGCACCCGCGCGCTCTCGACGCCATCGACCTTCGCGATCGTGCGCGACAGCTCCGTTTCGAGCATCGCCTGATAACGCAGTCGATCCATCATCGAGCTGGTGCCGAACGACGAGTCCTTCTGCAGCATCGACAGGCCGATCGCGTCGGTCTGGGGCAGGCCCTGGCTCGCGAGCTTGATCCGCGCGGCCTGCAGCTGCGCCTCCGACACGAGGATCGCACCGGCCGGGTTGAGCTTGAACGGGATCCCGTCGGAGGTCAGCGCATCCATGACCTGGCCCGACTCGCGATCGGACAGCTGTCCGTAGAGCACGGTGTAATTCGGACCCTGCGACCACAGCACCAGCCAGATCGCTGCCGCGACCGCCGCCGCGACGCCGACGAGCAATCCCACCGGCTTCAGCGCCGGCAGCACGTCGACGAGCCCGCGCGGCCCGGGCGCCGTCTTCTCAGCCATGCGTCATCCCCCGCGATCCCGTCATACCGGCATGTTCATCACTTGGTTGTAGGCATCGACCAGCTTGTTCCGGATCTCGGTCATCGCGCGGAACGCGAGGCCCGCCTTCTGGACCTCGATCATCACCTTCGTCAGGTCGACGCCCTTCACGCCTGCCTCGTACGCGTCGGCCAGCCGGTCGGCGTGGTGTTCCATCTGGGCGACGCCGTCGATCGAACGCTGCAGGATCTGCCCGAAGTCGACGTTCGCGGACGGTGGCGCACCGATCGACAGCGGGCGCGGCTGATCGAGCTGCACGGCACCGATTCGCGATTGCAGCGCGCGCATCTCGGCCAGCACCTGCGAGATCTGGGCGCTGCTCACGGCGTCGCTCCCGCGAGGACCGCCGAGTGCGCACCCGGCACCGCGACGCCGGCGGCGCGCAGGCGCTGCAGCTTGTGCCGCAGGGTCCGCTCGCTGATCCCGAGCTTCTCGGCGGCGAGCTTGCGGCTCCCCGCGGTGCTCGCGAGGGTCGCGAGGATCAACGCCTGCTCCCGGTCCCGCAGGTCCCGGTCGAGCGGGGCGCCGTCGGCGACGTCCGCGCGAACGACCGCGGGAGCCGGACCGATCCGCGGAATCTCGAGCGCCTCCGCGGTGACCCGTCCGTCGATCGCGAGCAGTGCGGCACGCTGCACGACGTTCGCGAGCTCGCGGACGTTCCCCGGCCAGTCGTAGGAGAGCAGGCAGCGCTCGGCGTCGGCGGTGAGCTCCGGGACGCGGTGATCGGCGCGCGCACAGCCTTGCATCGCGCGCCGCGCGAGCGGCAGCACGTCCGCGCGCCGGACACGCAGCGGCGGCAGGCGCAGCGGCATCACGTTCAGGCGATAGTACAGGTCCGCGCGGAATCGGCCGGCGCGCGCCTCGTCCTCGAGCTGACGGTTCGAGGTGGCGATCACGCGCACGTCGAGCGCGATCGCACGCGTGCCGCCGAGTCGCTCGACCTCCCGCTCCTGGAGCACGCGCAGGATCTTCGCCTGCAGGCCGAGGCTCATCTCGGAGATCTCGTCGAGCAGCAGCGTACCCTTCTGGGCCTGTTCGAATTTCCCCGGATGCGCGCCGAGCGCACCGGTGAACGCGCCCTTTTCGTGTCCGAACAGCGTCGCTTCGAGCATGTTCTCGGGGATCGCGGCGCAGTTGATCGCGACGAACGGCGCGTCGCGGCGCGCCGATTGGTCGCGGATGTACCGCGCGTAGACCTCCTTGCCCGTGCCGCTCTCCCCCGTGATCAGCACCGTCGCGTCGGTCTGCGCGATCTGCGTCGCGAGCGCGACCAGACGGCGCGATTCGGGGTCGACGGCCACGAGATCCGGCGGAACCGCGCGGCGCGCGAGCTGCCGGCGCGCGAGTTCGATCAACGCCCGGGCGTCGAAGGGCTTCACGAGATAATCGGTGGCACCGTCGCGCATCGCGGCGACCGCTTTTTCGATCGTGCCATACGCGGTCATCAGCACCACCGCGACGTCCGGCCGCAGCCGCCGGCAGGTCGCGAGCAGCTGGTAGCCGTCGGCACCGGGCATCTGCACGTCGGTGATCACGAGACCGACGTCCTCGCGCTTCAGCAGCGCGATCGCCGCCGCGGCGTCCGGTGCGCCGAGTACCGCGATTCCCGCGGCTTGCAGCGTATCGAGCAGCGCGTCGCGCAGGGCGTCGTCGTCCTCGACGACGAGGACCGTGTCTTCGGGTTGACTCATGCAGGGGTCTCCGCCGGCAGGTCGATCACGAACGTCGCGCCGATCGGCGTGTCGAGGAGCTCGACGCTGCCCTGGTGCGCATCGACGACGGACTTGACGATCGACAAGCCGAGGCCGTTGCCGCCGGCACGGGTCGTGAAGAAAGGGTCGAACAAGCGGCCCCGCAGGGCCGACGGGATGCCGGGCCCGTCGTCGCGCACGACGATCTGCGCGCGTCCCGGCGCGCCCTCCCGGGCGAGCAGCTCGATCGCGATCGGGCCGTCCGCGGCCTGCAGTGCGTTGATCGCGAGGTTCATCACCGCCGAGGATAGGGCCGACGCGTTCGCGCGCACGCTGAGCTTCGGCGCCTCGGTGCGGATCGTGAGCGTGACGCCGTCGCGCATCACCGGGCGCACCCATTGCGCGACCTGCTCGAGCAGCGCGCTCACGCTCACCGGCTCGCGCTCGGCGCCACCGTGCGCGAATGCGAGCATCTCGGTGACCAGCCGGTCGAGTTGCCGCAGGCTCGCCGCGGTCTTCTGCGCGCACCGGGCGAGGCTCTCGGCCGATCGGTCCGGCAAGGTCATCTGCGACGCGTACAGCAGCGCCGCGGCGAGCGGCGTGCGGATCTGGTGCGCGAGACCGGCCGCGAGCTCGCCGAGCGTGAGCAATCGCTGTTGCCGGGCGATCAGCCGCTGCATCCGCACCAGCGGGGTGACGTCGGCGATCAGGACGAGTTCGCCACCGTCGGCGAGGGGCCGGCGCGTCACACTCGCGAAGCGCCCGCCGGTGAGCTCGACGAGTTCGCCGGTCGTCGGCGCCAGGATCCGGGAGGACGGCAGCAGCGCGTCGAGGCGAGCGCCCGGTGCCGCGCCGGCGAGGAGCTCCGTCGCCGCCGCATTGAGGTCGCGAATCGCACCGCCGGAATCGAGCACGAGCACGCCGCCGGGCAACGCCCCGAGCAGGGCCGCGACCCGCGCGGATCGGTGCGGTGAGCGGCGGCGCTCCGAACGCGGCTCGTGACGGGACTCGGCGATCGTCGACAACATACCGAAGCCGGAAGCAACTTTCGTGCCTCCGAAGATTTCGGTTTTTAAATCATGAGGTTACTGGAGACCGGGACGGCCGACTCGGGAAAGCGTCAATTTCCCGTCAGGCGTTCAGCTGATATTTGCGGAGCTTTTCGACGAGCGTCGTCCGCCGCATCTTGAGGAGCCGCGCGGCCTCGGCGATCGTTCCGTCCGCCTCGACGAGCGCCTTGCGGATCAGGCGCAGCTCGATCGCGTTCAGATGATCCTTCAGGTCGATCCCGCCGTTCGGCCAATCCCCGTCCGCGGGGTTCGGGTTCGGCGCGTGGTCGGACGCCGCCGGGATCCAGACCGGCGGATCCAGCGGGTCCGCCTCCTCGGGCCGCGGCGCCAGGACCGCGGCCGGCGCGACCGCGCCACCGCGGTAGCGGTCCGGCAGGTCCTCCGCGCGAACGGTCCGACCGGGATACAGGATCGCGAGCCGCTCGAGGAGGTTCGCGAGTTCGCGCACGTTGCCCGGCCAGGACAGCGACGCGAGTTGGCCCATCGCCCCCGGGTCGAGCCGGATCGGCGGCGGTGCGGTCCGGGTCTGGCGCTCGAGCAGGTGTTCGATCAGGATCGGCAAGTCCTCGAGCCGGTCGCGCAACGGCGGCATCTGGATCGGAAAGACGTTGAGCCGGTAAAACAGATCCTCGCGGAACCGCCCCCCGTCGATCGCGGCCTGCAGGTCGCGATGCGTCGCCGCGATGATCCGCACGTTGCATTGGATCACCCGATTGCTGCCGACGCGCTCGAAGCAGCGCTCCTGCAGCACGCGCAGCAGCTTGACCTGCATCTGCAGGGACATGTCGCCGATCTCGTCGAGGAACAGGGTGCCGCCTTCGGCGAACTCGAAGCGCCCGATCCGCGCCGACAGCGCACCGGTGAACGCACCCTTCTCGTGTCCGAACAGTTCGCTCTCGAGGAGCTCGGCCGGAATGGCGCCACAATTGACGGGGACGAACGGTTGGTTCGCGCGCGACGACAGCTCGTGGATGTGGCGAGCGGCCATTTCCTTCCCCGTGCCCGACTCGCCGAGCAGCAACACGTTGGTGTCGAAGGGGGCGACCTGTTCGATCATGCGATGCACGGAACGCATCGCGCTCGACCGGCCGCTCGGCCGATACTGCGCGCGCGGCTTGCGGCGCCCGCGCCGTTCGCGCAGGACCTGCATCTCGGCGAGCACCGCGGAGAGCCGGCTGCACTTGATCGGCCATTCGACCGGCAGCCAGACCAGGGCACCGAAGGCATCGGCGACGCCCGGCCGCTGGTCGGCGCCGAGCACCGCGATCGGCACGGGCTGGGGCATCGCGCGCACGATCTCGGCGAACCGCGCGCCCTCCGTGTCGACGAGCGACTTCGCCACAATGACGCCGAGCAACGGCGCGGTGCTGCCACGGACCGCATCGCGTAGATCCTCGAACGAATGAACGCGGCGAGGCTCGATCTCGAGGAAGCGCAGCACCGTTTCGCTCAGCATCGCACGCGAATCGGACGGCTCGAAGAGCAGTATTTCGGGTTCGACGGCGATCGGGGGCTCGATGCGCATTCGTAGTCAGCCTACGCGAGCGCCGCAGGTCCGGCGGTGACGGACCTCACGAACGATCCAGCCCGCGCAGCGATCGATCCGAGTATGCGGCGCAGCATGCGGCTGCGCGTCGCGCACGCAGCGCAGGGCTCGGACACCAGAATTTCGGGTTCGGCCACGGCCTCAGGCTCCATCCCCATCCCCAGTCACCCCACCGACGAGCCGCTAAGCTTTAGTTACGGCTTTTTGTTAGGGTTTTTCTGTAACCTATTGACATTGCTCAATCAATGTCTAGATGGAACCTTATAACATCGCGATGGGAACGTCAAAGGGGGAGGACGCCGGACGCGCCGCAGCACAGCGGAGCGGTCAAGAACCGAGCGTCACTCGGGCGCGTGTCGCGCGCCGGCGACCAATCGGCGATGGTGCCGGAAGATCAGTCGGTCGAGCCCCTCGACGACGCCGTCGCTCAAGCCGACGAAGCGCAGGCGCACGGTCCGCTGCTCGCCGACGCGGCGCTCGTCGATGACGCGGCACGGCAAGCGCAGCGGCTGTGGCAACGCCCGATTCACGTAGACGCTCGCGATCCCGGTCGCGCCGACACGCGGCCCGTCGGCGCCGATCCATTCGAGGCCCTGCGAGGACAGCCGCACGGTCCGGGGCGACGGCAGCGGACTGTGGTGAATCGCGAGTTCCGCGGTCAGACGCAGCAGGATGTCCAGCTTGAACTCGAGCCGCTGCAGCTCGTGCGCGAGCGCCGGCGACTCTTCCTTGAGCGCCTCGTGACTGCGCGCCTCCTCGAGCGAGGCCTCGGCGCCGAGCAGCTGCGCCCCGTCCGCGTTCCAGCGCGCGAGCTCGGCGTTGTCGGGGAGCGGCGCCTCCTGCCACTCGAGCGACAGCGAACCCTCGAATACCAGGCCCTCGCCGAGCACGGGATCGGTCATCGCGGTGCCCGCCGTTGCTTCACCGCGCGGTGCCGGCGTTCGCCGCATACGCTCGCAGCGCCCGCGCGCCGGCGACCGCGACGTCCACGTCGCGCTCGAGCGCGCGCCGGCGGTGTTCCAGCACCCCGAGCGCCCGATCGTTGAACACCGCGATCTCCCGCCACAACCGTGCTCCCTCGTCGTCGAGCGGCACCCGCGCGACGCGCAGCGACTCTAGCAGCGCGCGTCGCTCGGCGTCGAGCGCCGGGATCCGCTCCACCTCGCCATGATCGGCGATCTGCGCAAGATCACGCGACAGCCGCCAGGCGAGGCGCAGCGTCGCCTTCGGATCGGCCGGCGTTCCGCTCATCGACCCTCCGCGACGAGTCGGTCCCAGCCGCTCTTGATCTCGCGCACGAGCCCGGCGATTTCGACGACCAGATCCGCGTCGTTGCTCGCATTCGCGGCCGTGAGCCGCTCGAGCATGTACGAGTACAGCAGCCGCAGGTTCGCGGCGACCTCGCCGCCGCGCTCCAGGTCGAGTCGCTCGTTCAGGTGCCCGATCAGCAACACCGCCTTGCTGATCGCATGGCCCTTCGCGATCACGTCGGCGAGCGGCAGGTTGTTCTCGATCCGCCGCATGCACCCCTGCGCGACCGCCAGATGCGCGAGCACGTTGTCGAACGCGATCTGCACGAGCTTCGCCGGGCTCGCCTCGGCGACCAAACCCTCCGCGTTCAGCGTTCGATATCGCGCCGCCCCGTTCTGTGAATAGCTCATCGACCGCGCTCCGCTAGCCGCCGAACGTCGTGTTGGTCGTGCCGCTGCTCAGCGAGCTGCTGCTCTGCTGCGACCCCTGGGTGCTGCCCTGATTGAACTCGGCGGTCAGGTAGGTCTGCGTCTGCTTGAGCGCCGCGACCGCCGCGTCCATCGCGTTGTACTGCGCGGTCAGGGTCGCCGAGTAGGTCGCGAGCTGCGCGTTCAACGCCGCCTGCTGCTTCGCGACGTTGCTCAGGCCGGTCTGCAAGCCCTGCGTGATCGTGTCGAGCAACCCGCCGGTCTGCGTGAAGCCGCTCACGAGACTGTTGATCCGACTCGCGAGGCCGCTGCTGCCCGACAGGAGCCCTTCGACGCCGGCGAGATTGCCGCTCAACGCGTTGCCGAGCGTGCTCGCGTTCGAGTCGTAGGTTCCCTGCGCGTTCGCGGTGATCCCGAGATTCGCGAGCGACTGGATCGCGCCGCTCCCCGCACCGGTCTGGACCTGGCCGAGGATGTTCTGCAGCTGGTTCTGGAACGACTGCAGGGTCGCGTTGCCGTTCAGCGGCCCCGCGGTCTGCGTCGTCGGATCGTAGCCCGTCAGGCTCTGGATGCTGGTCAGCACGCCGTTGAGCGCGGTCACGAACGTGCCGATCGAGGTCTGCGCGCCGCTGGTATCCGGCGCGACCGAGAGCGTCGTCGACGCGCCGGTCGCGGTCTGTGCGAGCAGCGTGAGGCTCACGCCGCTGATCGCACCGCTGACCACGTTGCTCGAGCTGGTCGCCGGGTAGCCGTTCAGCGTGAAGTTCGCGTCCTGCGCCGCCTGGGTCTGGGTGAGGCTGGTCGTCCCGGCCGCGGGATCGTAGGCCAGCGCCGCGAGCCCGCCGTCGCCGCCCGACTGCGTGACCGTGATCGCGTTCGCGGCGCCGGTCGCGGTGCCCGTGAGCACCAGCCGAGCGCCGGCGGTGGTCGTCAGCACGCTCGCGCTGATGCCCGGATTGTTGGACGCGGCGTTGATCGCCGCGGCGATGCCGGCGAGGGTGTCGTTGGTCGAGCCGACGCTGATCGACGTGGACGCCGAGCCGACCCCGATCGTGAGCGTCCCGGTCCCGACCACCGTATTCGCGCTCGTGAACGGTGACGAGGTCAGGATCGCCGGGGTCGCGAGATTCTGCACCTGCAGCGTGTACTGACCGGCGGCGGCACCGGCCGACGTCGTCGCGCTCGCGATCGTCTTGTCGGCGACCGTCGCCGTGTAGCCTGCGAGCGCGCCCGCGGATTGCAGCGGCGTCAACGCCGCCTGCAAGGTCTCGAGCGCGCTCTTGAACGTGCCGTAGGCCGACATCTCCGTGTTGAGCCCGGTCTGCTGGGCGTTCAGCTGGTTGGTCTGGGCCGCGCCGTACGAGCTGGTCAGCGCGGAGACGATCGCCGGGATGTTGAGCCCGGAGCCGATCCCCTGCGAGGTCACGAGGGCGGCGGCGCTCGCCGGCGAATTGCTCGACGCCGTGGACGACGGCGTTGCACTCGGAGCGGTCGTGGATGATATCGCGGAGCTCATCGGATCCTCGGGTGCGGCGGTTCATCGCTCGCCGATCCAGGGTATCGGCGCGGTCTGCGCAGACTTAAGCAAGCCCCGTACCAGGTCCGACCGCGGCCCTGGCCGGCGCGGCGGCCGGCGCGGACGCAAAAAGCCGGCAAGACCCTGCCGTCCGGTGGCAAGGACTTGCCGGCTGTCGAGGAGCGACCGGGGACCGGTCGCGCCCCGCGCTTACGGCAGCAGCTTCAGGATCAGCTGCGGCTCGGCGTTCGCCTGGGCGAGCACCGAGATGCCGGCCTGTTCGAGCACCTGCGCCTTCGTCAGGTTCGCGGTCTCCTGCGCGAAGTTCGCGTTCATGATCGTGCTGTTCGACTGCGTGAGGTTCTGCGCCGTCGTGGTCAGGTTCTGCACCGCCGACGCGAACCGGTTCTGGATCGCGCCGAGCTGGCTCTGGAACTGGCTCACGGTCGCGAGCGCCGAGTCGACCGACGCGATCGTGTTGTTCGCGCCCGCGACGGTCGCGACGCTCTGCGCGCCGAGGCTGCTCGAAGTCGCCGAGATCGTGCCACTGACGAGACCGGTGCTCACCGTGCTCGGCGCGCTGCCGCCGACGTTGATGCTCTGCGCCGCCGTCAGCGAGACGGTGCCGTAGAACGTGCCGGTGCCCGCCGTCGCGATGCCGGTATTGGTACCGCCGTTGGTCACGGTCTGCGCAACCGCGATGTTGCTGCCGTCCGACGCGGTCAGCAGGAGATTGCCGTTGGTGTCGGTCGACGCGGTCACGCCGGTCTGCGAGGACACCGCGTTGACCGCGGCCGTGACCTGCGATTGGGTCAACGTCGAACCCGACGCGAGCGACAGGCCGCTCGCGCCGAACACGTCGACGCCGTTGATCGACAAGGCGTAGTTGCCGCCGCCGGTGCCACCGGTCACCGTCGCGAACGCGGCCGAACTGGACGTGGTCGCGGTCGCCGCGAGGCCGGTCACGCCGGCCGCGTTGATCGCCTGCGCGACCGCGTAGGCCGAACCCGCCGTCTGGCCCGCGTTCTGCGTGCCGGCGACGCTCGCATTGATCGCAGTGACCGAGCCGCTGCCGACCTGCAGGGTCAGGTCGCCGTTCGCGAGTGCGGTGCCGTTCACGGTGAAACTGCTCGCGGCGTACTGGCCGATCTGACTGGCGCTCACGCCCTGGGTCAGGTTGATCGAGATCGTGTCGCCGATGTTCGCGCCGACCTGGTAGGTCTGCGTGCCGCTCGATCCGTTCAGCACGGACAAGCCGTTGAACTGGGTCTGCTGCGCGATGCGGGTGATTTCCGAGATCTGCTGCTGGACCTGCTGGTCGAGCGCGGCGCGGTCCGCGGCGCTGTTCGAGCCGTTCGCGGCCTCGACCGCGAGCGTGCGGATGCTCTGCAGGTTGTTCACGATCGTCGACAGCGCGCCGCCGGTCGTCTGGGTCTCCGAGATCGCGTTGTTCGCGTTGTTGATCGCCTGGTTCGTGCCGTTGATCTGGGTCGTGAACCGCTGGCTGATTGCGAGCCCCGCGGCATCGACCGCGGCGCTGGTGATCCGCAGGCCCGAGGACAGCCGGTTCAGCGACTGCGTGAGCAGCCCCTGCGCGCCGTCCATGTTGTTCTGGGCGATCAGCGAGTCGATGTTCGTGTTGAGCGTCAGTGCCATGTGCGAAGACTCCTGGAAGTTGATACACCGGCCATCGAGGCCTTCGGTTGCCGTTGTGTTCACTTCACCCGCCGAGCGGGCGGACCGGTGACCACATTCAAAGGGGGTATCGGACGTTTCGCGCGGTTCTTTAGGGGAATCCGCGTAAATCGCCGTCCGGAGGAGCGACGGGGGTCACGGTTTTCACGTCGGACGCCGCTGCAGGCAGCCTCGCACGGCCGTCCGGCGCGGCGGCGCGCGCCACCGACCGGCGTCGGCCGGCTGGACCCGGGGTGTCGGCGCCGCGGGCGTTATGCATTACAATGCGCTCCCCGTTCGACCATCGCCTGCACTGCCCGCCCCCGTGAAACCCTCGCCCCGCAAGACCCCGAAGGTCGGGTTCGTGAGCCTCGGCTGCCCGAAGGCGCTGGTCGACTCGGAGCGGATCCTGACCCGGCTGCGCGCGGAGGGCTACGAGGTCGCGCCGACCTACCGCGCCGCCGACCTCGTGGTCGTGAACACCTGCGGCTTCATCGACGCCGCCGTGGAGGAATCCCTCGACGCGATCGGCGAAGCGCTCGCCGAGAACGGCAAGGTGGTGGTGACCGGCTGCCTCGGCGCGCGCCCCGAGCGCATCCTCGAGCGCCATCCGGGGGTGCTCAAGGTCACCGGGCCGCAGCGCTACGAAGAGGTCGTCGCGACCGTGCACGAGCACCTGCCGCCACGGCACGAGCCGTTCCTCGACCTGATCCCCGCGCAGGGCGTGCGCCTGACGCCGCGCCACTACGCGTACCTGAAGGTCTCGGAAGGCTGCAACAACCGCTGCAGCTTCTGCATCATCCCGGCGATGCGCGGGCGGCTCGCGAGCCGTCCGCTCGGCGAGGTGCTGCGCGAGGCCGAGGCGCTCGCGCGCGCCGGCGTGAAGGAGATCCTGGTGATCTCCCAGGACACGAGCGCGTACGGATCGGACTTGAAGTACCCGTCGGCGACCTGGCGCGGACAGGAGTGGCGCACGCGTTTTCGCGACCTCGCTGCGGCGCTCGGCGAACTCGGCGTGTGGATCCGGCTGCACTACGTGTACCCGTATCCACACGTCGACGGGGTGATCGAACTGATGGCCGAGGGCCGCGTGTTGCCCTATCTCGATATCCCGTTCCAGCACGCGAGTGCGCGAATCCTGAAGCGCATGCGCCGACCCGCCGCGGCCGAGAACACCCTCGAGCGCATCGCCGCGTGGCGTGCCGCGGTGCCTGACCTCGCGATCCGCAGCACCTTCATCGTCGGCTTCCCCGGCGAGACCGAGCGCGATTTCGAGGCATTGCTCGATTGGGCGCGGGCCGCGCAACTCGACCGGGTCGGCTGCTTCGAGTATTCCGCGGTCGAGGGCGCCGCGGCGAACGACCTCGGCGAGCCAGTGGTACCCGCCGAGGTCAAGGCCGAACGCCGTCGCCGCTTCATGGAGGCGAGCGCCGCGATCAGCGCCGCGCGGCTCGCGCGCCGGCGCGGCCGGCGGCTGCAGGTGCTGATCGATCGGATCGAGGGCGACGTCGCGATCGCCCGCTCGAGCGCGGATGCGCCGGAGATCGACGGCGTCGTGCGGATCGCGGGCGGCGGCCGACTCGCGACGGGTACCTTCGTGGACGTCGAGGTCACCGGCAGCGACGCCTACGATCTCGACGCGAGAATAGCCACCCCGCCGGACCGGGTCCGGCCTACGTCCGGAGAGTAAACCTCATGGAAATCACCGCCGATCGTGTCGTCACGATCCACTACACGCTGCGCAACGATGCGAGCGAGATCCTCGACAGCTCCTCGGGCAGCGAGCCACTCGCGTACGTCCAGGGCCACGGCAACATCGTCACGGGACTCGAAAAGGCGCTCGAGGGTCGGCGCAGCGGCGACCGGTTCTCGGTGACCGTGCCGCCGACGGAAGGCTATGGCGAGCGCGACCCGGCGCTCGTGCAGCGCCTGCCGCGTCGGGCGCTGCAGGGAGCCGGCGAGATCCAGCGGGGGATGCGCTTCCAGGCGCGCGACCAGAACGGGGTCCGCGTGTTCACCGTGACCGCGATTGCGGGCGACATGGTCACCCTCGACGGCAACCACCCGCTCGCCGACCAGAACCTGCATTTCGAGATCGAGGTCGTCGACGTGCGCGACGCGACCGCCGAGGAGCTCGAGCACGGCCACGTGCACGGCCCCGGCGGCCATCATCACTAGATGTATTTGAACAGCGACAGCCCCGCGGTCAGCGTGTACGCCTGCATCGAGGCGCTCAGCGTCGTCTGCTGGTTGGTGAGCGACGTGATCGCGCTCGGATAGTCGAGGCTCTGCAGGGTCGAGATCGACTGTTGCAGCTGCGTCTGCTGGCTCGAATCGATCGACAGCTGCGTGGTGATCTGGTTCAGGCGTCCCCCGACACCGGCCTGCACCGTCGAGACGTGGCTCGAGGCCTGGTCGAGTGCGCCGAGCGTCGTCGCGATCGCGTTCGACAGCTGCGTCGAGTTCATCCCGCCGGACGCCGCCGAGTTCAGCGTCCCGATGAAGTTCTGCACCGTCGTGAACAGGCTCTGGTTCGCGCTCGGGGCGATCGCGAACGAATCCCCGGTCGCCGGCTGGCCGCTCAGACTCACCTGCACGCCGGCGAACGCGATCGCCTGACCCGAGGTGTAGGTGCCGGAGGCGACGACCGTGTTGGCCGCATCGAGCACCTGGTAGCTCGTCGGGGACGTGAACGCGATCGTGTAGCGGCCGGCGGCATACGCGGCGGGGTCCGTGACGGTGCTCGCGCCCACGAGCCCCGTGCCGGTGTTCGCCGGATTCGCCGTGACGGTGAAGCTGCCGTTGCCGTTCGGGATCTGGTTGAAGACGGCGTTGCCGTTGTCGCCGATCGCGATCGTCTGTCCGGCGCCGATCTGCACGGAGCGCTGGCCCTGGTCGCCCGCGTAGCTCGCGCCGCTCGCGGTCTGCGCGAACGGTTGGCTCTGCGCCGCATAGCCCGCGAACACGTACTCGCCGTTGCCGTTCTGGGTATTCGCGAGCCCGACCAGCGTCTGCTGGATCTGCGACGCCTGGGACGCGAGCGCCGAGAAGTCCTGCGAAGACAGCGTGCCCGAGTTCGCCTCCAGCGCGAGGCTGCGCAGCGTCTGCAGCTGGTTCTGCACCTGGGTCAGCGCGTTGTCCTCGACGTTCAGGTTCGACTGCGCCGAAGTCGCGTTGGTCGTGTACTGCTGGCTCTGCGACAGCACCTGGGTGTAGGTATTGACCGTGCCGGCCGCGGCCGGGTTCTGCGCCGGCGTCGTGAACGCGAGCCCCGTGGAGATCTGGTTCTGGGTCGTCGCGAGGTTCGATTCCAGGGTGTTCAGCGACGCGAGGAACTGCGTCTGCAGCAAGCTTTGGGTGATGCGCATCAGAGGATCCCGTTCGAGAGGGCCGACATCAGGCTCGCGAACATGTTGTTGCCGATCGTGAGGGCCTGCGCCGAGGCCTGGAATGCCTGCTGCCACTGCAGCAGGTTCGCCGCTTCCTGGTTCAGGTCCACCCCGGAAATCGACTGCACCGACTGCTGCGCCTGGGAGGTGACCGCCGTTTGCGCGGTCTGTGCGTTGCCGATCTGCTGCGCCTGGCTGCCGATGCCGGTGATCAGCGCGCTGACCGCGCCGTTCACGCTGATCGTGCCGCCGGCGAGGACGCCTTGGTTCTGCGACGCCGCGCTCGCGAGCGCGTTGCGGTTGTCGCCGCTGCCGCTCGCGTTGCCCTGCACCGTGAACTGATCACCGGCCTGCGGGGTTCCGGTGATCTGCACCTGCCAGCCGTTCTGCGCGATGTTGCCGCCGGACGTGTACGCATAGCTGCCGGCGCCATTGACCGAATAGGTCGTCGGGCTCGTGAACTGGATCGTCGTCGGCGCGAGCAGGCTCGGGTTCGACGCGTCGAGCACGGTGCCCGCGCTGATCGTGGCGCTTCCCTGATTCGCGTTCGACGCCGCGGTCTGGATCGCGCCGGCCGCGGCGATCTGCGCCGGATTGGTGAGTGCGACCGCGAACGACGACGCGGCCGGCGCGGTCGGCTGGACCAGGAACTGGTCGCCATTCGCGGGTGTCCCGGCGAGCACGATCGACACGCCGTCGGCGACGATCGGACTCGCCGCGGTGCCGCTGCCGGTGAACGCGACCGCGGCGCCGGTGCTCGCGTTCGTCACTCGGTACGCGCCCCCCGCGTAGGACAGCACGTAGTCGTTGGTCGTGAGCTGTCCGACGCTCGTGACCGTCGCGGCGGCCGTCGCCGAGCCGGTATTCGTGCTCGCCGGCGTGACCGTCGGCGCGGCGATCGTGAACAGGCTGCCGCCGAGCTGGCCGTTGAGATCGAGACCGGCGGTCTGCTGCGAATTCGCCGACTGCGCGAACGCGGTCGCGAGCTGGCCGAGTTGGTTCAGCGCCGGCTGGATGACCTGGGTCCGAGCGGCCAGCAGGCCGCCGAGGTCGCCGGCGGTGATCGACCCGCTGATGACCTGGTTGCCGGAGATCGCCGTCGAGATCTCGAGCTGCGAGGCGTTGTACGGGTTCTGCACCGTCGTCAGATTGGTGACGTTGCCCTGCAACACGAGCGGCTGGCCATTGCCGACGAACACGTTCAGCGCGCCGTTGGTGTCGGTGCTGGTCGTGAAATTGATCAGTTTGGAGAGGTTCGACAGCTGCTGGTCGCGCTGATCGATCAGGTCGTTCGGCGGCTGGCCACCGTCCTGCGCGGTGCCGACGACGACCTGCTGATTCAGCTTCGCGATCGAAGCCGCGATCGAGTTGATCTGCTGGACGTCCGCGGTCACGCTCGCGTTGATCGTCGTGTTCAGGCTCAGGAGCTGCGCGCTCGTGCCCTGGAAGCTCGAGGCCACGCCCTGCGCGGCACCGAGCAGCGCCTGGCGCGCGGCGATCGAGGTCGGCGCATTCGCGACGTTCGACCACGCGCCGTAATAGCTCTGCAACGCGCTCGACAGGCCTCCGGCGGTGGTGCCGATGATGTTGTCGACCTGGTTCGCGTACGTCTGCAGCGCGGTCAGCTGGCCGAGACTGCCCTGCGCGACGTTCAGCTGGTTCGTCGCGATCTGGCTGAACGCGCGAACGACCCCGCTCACCTGCACACCGGCACCGACGGTCGCGACACCGTTCGTCTGCGGGGTCGCGGTCGTGAGGTTCACGCTCTCGCGCGCATACCCCGGCGTGTTGGCGTTCGCGATGTTGTTGCTGGTCGTCGAAATCGCGGTCTGCAGCGCGCGCAGCGAGCTGAGGCTGATCCCGAACAGATCCGACACGGCTCAATCCCCCTGACGATGCCGGGCGGCGGAGTGCGCCCTGTCCGCGATATCGGCCGCCATCGAAATTCCTTAAAGGCCGGCCGACGCGGCGCGCAGCGCGTCGCGGAACGCGCCGCTGCGCACCACCCCGGCGAGCTTGCTCGCGTAGGCCGGGTCGGTCGCGTAGCCGGCGGCGGCGATCCCCTCGATGTACGCCCCGACGTCCTCGCCGGCGCCGAGCGCCGTGCGATATCGCGGCGACTCGCGCAGCAGGTTCGCGAAGTCGGCGACGCTGTCGGCGACCGAACGGTACGCGCGGAACGCCGCGGTGCGCGCGGTCGCGACGCCATCGCGAAACTCGATCGTCGGCGAGACCGTCCGCGCACCCCTCCAGCGGTCGCCCGCCTTGATCCCGAACAGGTTGAAGCTCGGCGCGCCGTCGGCGGTGCGGGCCATCCGCCGCCCCCAGCCGGTCTCGAGCACCGCCTGCGCGAGCAGACCGATCGGGTTCACCCCGAGCGAGCGCGCCGCGACGCGGATCGCGGGCAGCACCGCGCCCACGAACTGCGCAGCCGCTTGCGGCGTCGGCGGACCCGCGGCCGCGGTCGGCGGTGCCGTCACGGTCGTCCCGGTCGCCGTGGGCGGCTCGACGGTACCGGTCACCGGAGCCGCCGGCGCGCCGGCGGCGACCGGCGGCGCGTTCGGACCATCCGCGCCGCTCGGGTCGGCCGTTCCCTGCTGCGCCGCGAGTTGCCGGGCGACCAGTTCGCCGAGCCCGAGTCCACCGCGCGCGCTGATCGCGAGCGCGACCTGGTCGTCGAACATGCCCTGGTACATGCCGAGCTGATCGCTCTCGTGGTCGCCGACGTCGCGCCCCGCGTCGCGCATGCTCTTCAGCATCATCTGCAGGAACAGCGCGTCCACCTGCTCGGCGACCGCGTGGATCGCCTGCGGCGATCTCGGCGCGCTCTTCAGCGACTGCAGCGCGCCGAGATCGCCATAGTGGTTCGCGTTCAGGAGCGCGAGGGCGCTCGGCGAGCTGGGGTCGACGCGCGCCATCGTCAGATCACGATCAGCTGGGCGTGCAACGCACCGGCTTCCTTCATCGCCTCGAGGATCGCGACCAGGTCGCTCGGCGCCGCGCCGACCTCGTTCACCGCCCGCACGAGCTGATCGAGCTTCGCACCCGGGTCGAACAGGAACATGTGATGGC
Organism: Gammaproteobacteria bacterium; assembly: GCA_028870355.1. Lineage (GTDB taxonomy): Bacteria > Pseudomonadota > Gammaproteobacteria > Steroidobacterales > Steroidobacteraceae > Bog-1198. Next base: position 46,622 of record JAGWPU010000035.1, read on the forward strand.
CTCCCTCGTTCACCTGGATCGTCGAATTATTCACGACCGTCGTCTGCCCGCTCGGCGCGAACGGCTCCGGCTGGCTCACGGACTGCTGCTCCTTGACGCTGACCGAGAGCGAGCCGTGCGACACCGCGACCGGGCTCACGCGGACGTCGCGGCTGATCACGACCGTACCGGTCCGCGAGTTGATGATCACCCGCGCCGGCGCGCTGCCCGGATCCACCTTCAGACCGTCGATCATCGACAGGAACGCGACCCGCTGGGTCGGATCGGTCGGCGCGCGCACCCGGATCGACCCGCCGTCGACCACCGTCGCATCGCCGGTCCCGAACTCCTTGTTGATGGTCGCGACCATCCGCGTCGCGGTCGTGAAGTCCGGGTCGTTGAGATTCAGCACGACGAAGTTGCCCTGGTCGAACTGGGTCGGGACGGACTGCTCGACCGTCGCGCCGTTCGGGATCCGTCCGGTGCTCGGGATGTTCACGGTGAGCTTGGAGCCGTCGCGGCCACGCACGCCGAAGCCGCTGACGAGCAGGTTCCCCTGCGCGATCGCGTAGATCTTGCCATCGATGCCGCGCAGCGGCGTCATCAGCAGGGTGCCGCCGCGCAGGCTCTGCGCATTCGCGATCGAGCTCACCGTGACGTCGATCGTCTGCCCGGGCTTCACGAACGCCGGCAGTTCCGCGCTCACCGACACCGCAGCGATGTTCTTCAGCTGCGGATTCACGTTCGGCGGTATCGTGACCCCGAGCTGCGCGAGCATGTTCTTCAAGGATTGCACCGTGAACGGCGCCTGACTCGTCTGGTCGCCGGTGCCATCGAGCCCGACGACCAGGCCGTACCCGATCAACTGGTTCGTGCGTACGCCCTGAACCTGAGCCAGGTCCCTGATCCGGTCGGCGCGCGCGGCCGGGCCGACACCGACCATCGCCCCGAGGAGGATCGCGAGGACGCCGGCACTGCAGTATCGACCGAGCATTCGTGCGCCCTCAGAACGGCATGAGCGGAGAGTTGAAGAACCGCGCGAGCCAGCCCATCCGGTTCGAGCTCGCGACCGCGCCGCGACCCGAGTAGCTGATCCGCGCGTCGGCGACCTTGTCGGACGTCACCGTGTTGTTCGCCGCGATGTCGGCCGGCCGCACGACACCGGCGAGGTGGATGTACTCGTCGCCCTGGTTCAACCGCAGGGCCTTCTCGCCCTGGACGATCAGGTCGCCGTTCGCCTCGACCCCGGTCACGGTCACCGTGATCGCGCCGATCAGGGTGTTGCTCTGGGTGCTCGAGCCCTCCCCATCGAACGAGTTCGCGCCGTTCAGCGACGCCGTGAGGATCGGGACGCCGCCGGTCGTGATCGTCCGCCCGAACAGCGTCGCCCCCGAGTTGGCCAGCGTCGTCGTCTTCGTCGTCTTCGTGACCGCGCTCTTGCTCGCGTCGATCGCCTCGTTCAGCTCGATCGTCAGGATGTCGCCGACGTGCCGGGCCTTGAGGTCCGCGAACAGCTCCATCGGTTGCCCGCTGCGATAGATCGCGCCGGCGGTCGGTGGTGGCGGCGGCGGCAGGGTCTGCGCCGCGGGCAGTTCGGGGCCGGCCGGTCGCGTCGGCAGCATCCCGCAGGCCGACAGCATCGCAGCGCCGGCGAGCGCAGCCGCCACGAGGGCGCCGGCGCGGATCGCGCGCGTCGCGCGTCGCACGCCGGCGGGCGATCGAGTGGCGCGACGGTTCATGAGAGGTTCGTCGTCAGGAACTGCAGCATCTGGTCGACCGTGTTGATCGCCTTCGAGTTCATCTCATAGGCCCGCTGGGTCTCGATCATGTCGACGAGTTCGGTGACCGAATTGACGTTCGAGGTCTCGAGCGCCCCCTGCTGCAGGGTGCCGATCCCGCTCGTGCCCGGCGTGCCCACCTGGGGCGCGCCGCTCGCGGCCGACTCGACCAGCAGGTTGTTGCCGGTCGGCTGCAGACCTTCGTCGTTCACGAAGGTCGCGAGCTGGACCTGCCCGACGCTGGTCGGCTTCGCGGAGCCCGGCAGGGTGACCGAGACCGTGCCGTCGGCGCCGATCGAGATCGACTGCGCGCCCGCCGGGATCGTGATCGCCGGCGACAGCGGATAGCCGCTCGCGTTCACGACGTTGCCCTGCGAATCCAGGGCGAACGAGCCGTCGCGCGTGTACGCGAGCGTCCCGTCGGGCATCGTGATCTGGAAGAAGCCGAGCCCGTTGATCGCCATGTCGAGGCTGCCGTTGGTCTGCAGCACGCTGCCTTGCGCGTAGTCCTTCTCGGTCGCCGCGAGACGCACGCCGGTGCCGAGCGACAGGCCGGTCGGATACTGGGTGTTCTGCGTGCTCTGCGCGCCGACCTGCTGGACGTCCTGATACATCAGGTCCTGGAACGAGACGCGGCCTGCCTTGAACCCCGTCGTGCTGACGTTCGCGAGATTGTTCGCGATCACCGCCATGCGCGTGTTCTGCGCGTCGAGTCCGGTCTTCGCGGCCCACAGTGCCAGATTCATGTGCGTCGTCTCCCGCGGTTAGCCGACCGAGAGCAGACGCTCGGCGCTCTGCTCGTTCTGGTCGGTCGAATTCATGCTCTTGATCTGCAGTTCGTAGAGCCGCTGCAACTCGATCATGTTGACGAGCGATTGCGCGGCGTTCACGTTGCTCGACTCCAGCACCCCGGAGGTCACGGTGACGTTCGGATCGAGCTTCGCCTTGCCGCCGCCGACGAGGTGCAGCAACCCGTCGGGACCCTTGACGAGGTCCTGCGGCGGCGGATTCACGAGCTTGATGCGATCCACCTGCGACTGCGCCGACGGGCCGAGGCCGAGCGGAACGACCGACACGGTGCCGTCGGCGCCGATCGTGACCTGCGTCGACGGCGGCACCGAGACCGGCCCCGAGTTCGACAGCACCGGCAGGCCGCTCATCGTGGTGACCATCCCGTTCGCATTGACCCGCAGGTCGCCGGCGCGCGTGTAGGCCTCGGAGCCGTCCGGTGCCTGCACCGCGATGTAGCCGGAGCCGTTGACCGCGATGTCGAGGTTGCGACCGGTCTCGCGCATGACCCCCGCGCGAAAGTCGATCCCCGTGCCGTCGGCGACCGCGTTCACACGGGACGGATAGCCGGGCCCGTAGACCGGCGCGCTCGCGAAGCCGACGAAGTCGGCCATGAAGCCCACCGTGTCCGCGTTCGCGATGTTCTCGTCGTTGACCGCCTGTGCGTACATGATCTGCTTCGCACCGGTCATCGCAACGTAGAGTCCTCGATCCACCCTTCAGCCTCCCGCGCGACGGCGCTCAGTGCGCCATGTTGATCACCGTCTGCGACAGCTGGTTCGCGGTCGTGATGACCTCGGCGTTCGCCTGGAACGCTCGCTGCGCGGTGATCATGTTCACGAGCTCGTTGGTGAGATCCACGTTCGAGCTCTCGAGCGCGCCGGCCTGGATGCTGCCGAACCCGGCCGAGCCCGCCGCCCCCTGGACGACGTTGCCGGACGCGTAGGTCTCCGACCAGTTGGTGTTGCCGAGCTGCTTCAAGCCCTGCGGATTCGGGAAGTTCGCGAGCGCGACCTGGCCGAGCTGCGTCGATCGGCCGTTCGTGTACACCGCGGAGACGATGCCGCTCGGATCGATCGAGACCGTGCTCAGCTGCCCGGTTGCGTAGCCGTTCTGGGTCAGCGAGTTCACGCCGAATTGCGAGCCGTATTGCGTCGTGGTGCCGAAGTTGAACGTCATGTTCATCGGATTCGCGCCGCCCGGCGGCGTGAAACCGTTGAAGCCGAGCGTGCCGCCGGCCGGCGCGCTGACCGCGCCCGTGCTCGAGAAGCTCAAGGACTGGGCGCCGCCGACCTGGGTCCCGTTAGCGGTCATGTAGACGTTCCACTGGTTCGGAGTCGCCGACTGCACGAAGTAGAAGGTCGCCGGATAGGCGTTGCCGAGCGAGTCGTAGACCGTCGTCGACGTCGACTGATTGTAGGTCTGCGGATTGGTCGGATCGAACGGCGTGACCGTCGGCGCCGTGGCGTTCGCCGGCAGGTTGAGCGCGACCGTCCCGCTGGTCGTCGCGGACGGCGCGCTCAGCGAGGTCTGCAAGTTGAGATCCTGCAGGGTCCCGGTATTGAACCCGCCGGAAGCGAGCGGCGGGTACACCTGCAGCGCCTGCCCGGTCGCGCTGACGACGTTGCCGCCCGAATCCTCCTGGAACTGGCCGTTGCGCGAGTAGACGTAGCCGTTCGCATCCTTCAGCGTGAAGAAGCCGTTGCCGCTGATCGCGAGATCCAGGTTCGACGAGGTCGTCGTGATGTTCCCCTGGGTGAACTGCTGGGCGGTGCTCGCAACGCGGACGCCCTCGCCCGTGACCGTCGTGTTGAGGTTGGTCGCACCCGCCGCGTAGACGTCCGCGAACTGCGTGACGGAGCTCTTGAAGCCGACGGTGTTCGCATTGGCGACGTTGTTCGCGGTGACGTCGAGATCCGCGTTCGCCGCGGTCAGCCCCGACAACGCGATGCTGAAAGATGCCATGAGTCGTCTCCCCGGATGTCAATTCGAGATTTGCTGCACGTTCGCGAACGGCACGCTGCCGAGACCCGCGACGTCGAGGGTGAGTCCGGTCGCGCCGGCCCCCATCGTCACGCTCTGCACGGTGCCGTTCACATAGGTCGGGACGGCGGTGCCGGAGGCGACGCCGGCGACCTGCGCGGACAGGCTGTACTGCCCGGCGGGCGCCTGCGAGCCATCGGCCAGCTTGCCGTCCCAGGTGAAGTTCGAGAGTCCTGCCGGCTGGGCGCCGAGGTCGATCTGGCGCACCAGCACGCCGTTCGGACTGGACACGTTCACGACCACGTCCGCGGTCGTCTGCGGCACCTGCACCGCGCCGGTCAGCGTTGCGCCCGTGGTCGCGAGCGTCGCCTGCGAGCTCGGGACCAGCGCCTGGTGTCCGAGCAGCGACGAGGCCTGCAGCGCCTGGCTCGAGACCAGCGAGTTCGACAGGGACGAGAACGAGCTGTTCAGCTGCGTGATTCCCTGGACCTCGCTGAGCGCCGCGAGCTGACTGAGGAACTGGTTGCTGTTCACCGGCTGGGTCGGATCCTGGTTCTTCAGCTGCGCCAGCATCAGCGTCAGAAAATTGGCGCCGGAGAGCTGCGTCGCACTGGAGGTCGCCGCCTGGATCCCGGCGGCGGACGCGCTCGACGCGGGCGGTGTCGTGGCCAGCGGGTTCGTCAGCGGATTGGTGATCGTGGTCATGGTGAGTCGATTCCCCTTGCGCCGCGGCCTCAGCCGCCCATCGCGATGGTCTTGAGCAATAGATTCTTGGTCGTGTTGATCACGTCGACGTCCGTCGCGAACGAGCGGTTCGCCGAGATCATGTTCGCGAGTTCCTCGACGGGATTCACGTTCGACACGTACACGTAGCCCCGCTTGTTCGCGAGCGGCGAGTCCGGCTGGTAGCGCATCGACGGCGGCGTCTGGCTCTGCACGATCCCGAGCACGCGCACCCCGGCGATCGCGCCGGCGGTGTTCGGGTCGGCGCCCGCCGAGCGCAGGATCGTCTGGAACACCGGCTCTCGCGCTCGATAGACCTGCGCCGGATCGCCGCTCTCGCTCTCGGCGTTCGCGAGGTTGCTCGCGGTCGTGTTGAGCCGGACCGTCTCGGCGTTGAGCGCCGAGCCCGCGATGCCGAAGACACTGAACAAGGACATCGTCGTTTCCCCCTCGGTCGCTACTGCCCGGTGATCGCGAGCCGCAGGTCCGAGATCTCGTCGTTGATGAAGCCGAGGCTCGCCTGGTAGCGGACGTTGTTCTCGGCGAACGCGGCCTGCTCGACCGGCATCTCGACCGTGTTGCCGTCGAGCGAGGCCTGGTACGGAATTCGATACTTCAGCGCGACCGGCGAGGAGCCGCCGGCCGACGGCGAGATCTGGCCCGGATCCGGGGAGGCGAGTACGACCGGGCGGGGCCCGGCGATCGCGAGCGAACGACCGCTCGCGTCGTCGCCCGCGGACTGCGCGAGGATCTGCCGGAAGTCGATGTCGCGCGCCTTGTAACCCGGGGTGTCCGCGTTCGCGAGGTTCGCGGCGAGCACGCCCATCCGCTCGCCGTAGAGCAGCAAGGCCTTCTCGTGGATACCGAACAGGTGTTGGAACATCGACAGACGCCCTCCTCGCCCAGAGCTTCAGCAAGACCCGTGCCACCGCCCGAAATTCGCGCGCGGACCGCCGAATCGCCGAATCCCGCCGGGCACGGCGCCGGGCAGCGGCAAGACCTTGCCGCTCCGGGCCCCCGGGACGCCGGCCGATCCTTGCCGGCCGGCCGGCCCTCGCCAGCGCACCCGGGGACGCCGGGCGCACATCGACCCCGCCAGCACCGCACGCATTGGCACGCGGCTTGCTTGTCCTAAGGATCGATGCGCCACGCTCCGTCAAAATCTCGTCATCGCCCGCTCGCCGCCCTCGCCGCGCTTGCCGGACTGTGGCTCGCGACGCCGTCGCCAGGGGCTCGCGCCGCCACCGGCGTGGCGTTCGAGACCTCGGCAGCGCTTGCAACGGCGGCGCGCACGGCGGCGGTCCATGCGTTCGGGGCACTCGCGGCGGGACAGCGACTCCAGGTCGGTGTGATCGCCCCGGGGATGCAGTTGCGGCATTGCGCCCGACCGGTCGACGCGACCCCGGCCCCGGGCGTCCGGTTACCGAACCGGATCGTGTTCGTGCTGCAATGCACCTCGCCGGAGACCTGGCGCCTCTATGTGCCGGTGACCGTGGTCGGCGTGACGCCGGTGGTCGTCGCCGCACACGCGATCGTCGCCGGCACGGTACTCACCGCCCGCGACCTCACGCTCGCGTCGCGCAACCTCACGGGCTTGCCGCCCGGCTACCTCGATTCGCCGACGATCGCGATCGGCTTGACCGCGGCCCGGCCGGTCGCGCAGGGTGAGATCCTGACCAATCAGATGTTGCTCGGAAACGAAGCGGTCACGCGAGGCGAGCGGGTGACTCTGGTCGCGAAGTCCGGCGGCATCAGCGTGCGGATGGCCGGCCGAGCCCTCGCCGACGGCTTCGTGAACCAGCGCGTCCGGGTCGAGAACCTCTCCTCCGGCAAGGTCGTCGAGGGAATCGCCCGTGCGAACCACACCGTGCGAATATTCGTGCCGTGACCCTTCAGTGATCGCCGTCACAGCCGATAACCCGGAACGCAGGACGGACGGGCAGCCGGACCGTTCGGGTTCGAAGCCCTAGGAGAGATGTCGGTGCCGAACAAGATTTCAGGATACCCCAGCACCCAGCCGCCGCTGCCCGTGAACGGGTCCGGCGGGAGCGCGGCCCCGACGAAGGGCGGCGCATCCGGTGCCGGCGGCGGCGTCGCCGGCGCCGCCGCGGACCAGGTGACGATCACGGGTTCCGCCCGGGCGTTGCAGAACGTCGCGAACGCGATCGCGGCCGCACCGGTCGTCGATGCCGCGAAGGTGGCCTCGATCAAGCAGGCGCTCCAGAGCGGCAGCTATCAGGTCGATGCCCGACGGGTCGCGACCCAGATGCTGCGCTTCGAGCGCGGAATGAAATAGCGCCGTGAACGCCGAACTGGAGCAGTCCATCGCCGCAGTCCTCGATCGCCAGATCGCGATCGCCGAGGATCTCGGTGCGCTGCTCGGCGTCGAGCGGGCCGCGATCACCGGCCCCTCGCCGGACGCGCTCGCGCGGAGCGCCTCGGACAAGATCGCCTTGCTCGGCACGCTGGAACGCACCGATGCCGAGCGGCAGCGCGCATTCGAGGCCGCCGGGATCGACGCCGCGCCCCCGGGCGACGCGGCGAGCTTGCCGGCCGGCATCGCCCGTCGCTGGCGCGCGTTGCTGCGGCTGGCCGCGGAATGTCGCCGTGCGAACGAACTGAACGGATATCTCATCCGCTCTCGCCAGCACCAGGTCGGACAGTTGCTCGACGCGCTGCGGGGCGGCTCCGCGGGCACCTACGGGCGCAATGGCCGCGCGTCCTCGACCGCCGCCACCCGCCCGCTCGCGCAGGTTTGAGCGATGCTCGTCCTCAGCCGTCGCGCCGACGAGTCGATCGTGATCCAGCCGGGCGAGGACGTCGACGACAGCATCACGCTGCGGCAACTGTTCGCGAACGGCCCGATCCAGATCACGCTGCTCGGCAGCACCGGGCGGCGCGTGAAAGTGGGCATCGAAGCGCCGCAGCAACTGGTGATCCGACGCAAGGACGTCGCCTGAATTCGACATAAGCCGGCATGCGCGCGCAGCGTCTTTGCGACCTGCGTTCCGCAGTGCATAATGAGGGCGCTTCCCGAATCTCTCGAGGCGCCACGCATGGAACGTCGCTTGCACACCCGTCACCGCGCGCGTACGACCGTCTATGTCGTGATGCCGGGTCGCAAGGGTCGAATCTGCAGGGCGCAGAACCTGAGCGCGAACGGCGTGTTCGTCGAGACCCGCAACCTCGGCCTGCGCAAGGGGCAACACGTGGAGCTCGCGTTCGCGATCAACCTGGGACTCGTGACCAAGATCCACCGGCGTACCGCGATCGTCGCGCACGTGAGCCGCGGCGGCACCGGCCTGATGATGGAACAGTTTGCCGGACGCTGATCGCGGCGCGATCCGCATCCGCGGCGCCCGTCAGAACAACCTCAAGAACCTCGACCTCGATCTGCCGATCGGCGAATTGACGGTCGTGACCGGCGTCAGCGGGTCCGGCAAGTCCTCGCTGGTCTTCGACACCGTGTACGCCGAGGGTCAGCGCCGCTACGTCGAGACCTTCTCTCCGTATGCGCGTCAGTTCCTCGACCGGATGGACCGGCCGCAGGTCGAGCGCATCGACGGGGTACCGCCGGCGATCGCGATCGACCAGACGAACCCGGTGCGCACCTCGCGTTCGACCGTCGGCACGATGACCGAGCTCAATGACCACCTGAAATTGCTGTTCGCGCGGGCGGCGACCCTGCACTGCGAACGCTGCGGCCGCCCCGTGCAGCGGGACGATCCGCAGACGATCCTTCGCCAGATCGAGCGGCTGAGCGCGGAGCACCGGGATCCCCGTCTGCTGATCACGTTCCCGATCGCGGTCCCCGGCAATTTCACCGAAGCGGAGGTCCGCGCGTCGCTCGAGCGGCAAGGCTACACCCGGATCCACGAGCGCAGCGATCGCGGGCTCCAGGTCGTGCAGGACCGCCTGCGCTGGTCGACCGCGGACGGACCCCGCCGCAGCGAGGCGGTCGAGGGGGCGCTGCGCTACGGCGACGGTCGGGTCGATGTCTACCCGCTCGCCGCGGACGACGCCGCGCTCGCGCCGTGGCGGTTCTCGACCGGGTTGCACTGCGCCCACTGCGACATCGCCTACGCGGATCCGACGCCGAGCACGTTCAGCTTCAATTCGCCGATCGGCGCCTGCGGTACTTGTCGCGGCTTCGGTCGGACGATCGGCGTCGATTACGGGTTGGTGATCCCGGACGACCGGCGGAGCCTGCAGGACGGTGCGATCAAGCCCTGGCAGACCCCCGCCTATGAGGAATGCCAGGCCGACCTGCTGCGCTTCGCGCGCCGGCGCGCGATTCCGGTCGACGTCGCGTGGCGCGATCTCGACGAGGCGCAGCGACGCTGGGTGATCGACGGCGAGGGGGACTGGAACCGCAAGGTCTGGTACGGGGTCGCGCGGTTCTTCGCCTGGCTCGAGACCAAGGCGTACAAGATGCACATCCGCGTGCTGCTGTCGCGCTACCGGTCGTATGCCGAGTGCCCCGAGTGCGGCGGGGCCCGCCTCAAGCGCGAGGCCCTGCTGTGGCGGATCGGCGCACCGGGGCACAACGTACGCGAGCTGGCGCTGCTGCCGCTCGACCGGTGCCGGGAATTCTTCGAGACGCTGGAATTGCCGGCCGAGCACGTGGAGACGACCAAGCTCTTGCTCGGCGAGATCCGCGCGCGGCTTCGCTACCTCTGCGAGGTCGGGCTCGGGTACCTCAACCTCGATCGACAGTCGCGAACGCTCTCGGGCGGGGAGGTGCAGCGGATCAACCTGACCACCGCGCTCGGCACGTCGCTCGTGAACACCCTGTTCGTGCTCGATGAGCCGTCGATCGGCCTGCATGCGCGAGACGCGGGGCGCATCACGGCGGTGATGCGGCGGCTGCGCGACGCCGGCAATACGCTGCTCGTCGTGGAACACGACCCCGAGATCATGCGCGCCGCGGATCGGATCCTCGATATCGGGCCGGGCCCCGGGGAGCGCGGCGGCGAGATCGTGTTCTTCGGGACGCTCGGCGACTTCGCCGCGGCGCGCGGATCGCTGACCGCGGACTATCTGTTCGGCCGCCTGCGCGGCGGCGACGCGCGCGGAACCGGTGACGCGGGCGCCCCGCCGCGCGGCGGGCCCTCGATCCGGATCGAGGGCGCGACGATGCACAATCTGCGGGACGTGACCGCGGAGTTCCCGCTGCATCGGCTGGTCTGCGTGACCGGTGTCAGTGGATCGGGCAAGTCGACCCTGGTGCACGACGTGCTCTACCGCGCGCTGTTGCGGGCCAAGGGCCGTCCGACCGACGCCCCCGGGGCTCACCGTCGCTTGCTCGGCGACGACTCGATCGTCGACGCGGTGATGGTCGATCAAAGCCCGATTGGGCGCACCGCGCGGTCGAATCCGGCGAGTTTCGTCGGCGCGTTCGACGTGATTCGCGCGAGATTCGCGTCCTCGCCGGAATCCCGACGGCGCAAGTACACCGCCGGAACCTTCAGCTTCAATTCCGGCAGGGGTCGCTGCCCAAGCTGTGGCGGCAACGGCTTCGAGCACGTCGAGATGCAATTCCTCTCGGACGTGTACCTGCGTTGCCCGGACTGCGACGGGCGACGCTACCGCACGGAAGTGCTCGAGGTGAGGATCGCCGGTTCCGGGCGCGCGCCAGCGAGCATCGCGGACGTGCTCGACATGACCGTGCGCGAAGCGATCGCGTTCTTCGCCGACGAGGCCGCCGTCCAGCGCGCGCTGCAGCCGCTCGTCGACGTCGGCCTCGACTACCTGCACCTCGGCCAGCCGGTGCCGACGCTGTCCGGCGGCGAGGCGCAGCGCCTGAAGCTCGCCGCGCATCTGACCCCGCGCGGCGCACCGCAGGCGGACGACGGCAAGGGCACCTTGTTCATCTGTGACGAGCCGACCACGGGCCTGCACTTCGACGACGTCGCGAAACTGCTGCGCGCATTCCGCCGGCTGATCGACGCGGGTCATTCGCTGCTCGTGATCGAACACCATCTCGACGTGATCCGGGCCGCCGACTGGATCATCGATCTCGGCCCGGAAGGTGGCGACGGCGGCGGCAGCGTCGTCTGCGTCGGCACGCCGGCGACGATCGCCGCGGCACCGAACTCGCATACCGGCGCCGCGCTCGCGCGCTCCGCCGTGCCGGAGCCGATCGCCGCGTGGTCGCTCCGCGCGACGCCGCGCTCGACGCCCGGGCGCCGCTCGATCGAGATCCGCGGCGCCCGCGAGCACAACCTGAAGAACATCGACGTCGCGATCGAGCGGGATCGCTTCACGGTGATCACCGGGGTGTCCGGCAGCGGCAAGAGCACGCTCGCCTTCGACATCGTGTTCGCGGAGGGCCAGCGGCGCTATCTGGAGTCGCTGAACGCCTATGCGCGGCAATTCGTGCAGCCGGCGACGCGATCGGACGTCGACGCGATCCACGGGATCCCGCCGACGGTCGCGATCGAGCAGCGCACGAGCCGCG
>JAGWPU010000036.1 GCA_028870355.1 Gammaproteobacteria bacterium
GATTTTCATTCCGGATCGCCGGCGGATCGCTCGCGATCGATCGACGGCATCCGAGGCCTCGATCACCCGCGACTGCCCCGGATGGTAATATAGTCGAAGTACGGACACTCGAGGATCGGCGAGCGACGGGCGGCCCGGGGTCCCCGGGTGGCTCATGCCGGGAAGGGGAACTATGCCGAGTCGAGGCAGGATTCGTGTCGCGATCGCCGGGATCGGCAATTGCGCGAGCGCGTTGATCCAGGGCATCCACTACTACACCGCGGAGCGCTGCCGCAGCGGTGTGCCCGGACTGATGCATCCGGAGATCGGCGGTTACCTGCCCTGCGATATCGACGTGGTCGCCGCGTTCGATGTCGATGCGCGCAAGGTCGGCACCGACGTGAGCCGCGCGATCTTCGCGAAGCCGAACTGCACCAAGGTGTTCCAGCCCGAGATCCCGGACAGCGGCGTTCTCGTGCGCATGGGACAGGTGCGCGACGGGATCTCGGATCACATGGCCGCCTACGCGGAGGATCGGACCTTCGTGCGGGCCGACGTCCGCGAGTCGACCCGGGAGGAGATCGTCCGTGAGCTCGAGGCGAGCGGCGCGGAGATTCTGCTGAACTACCTGCCGGTCGGCTCCGAGGACGCCGCGCGCTTCTACGCCGAGTGCGCGCTCGAGGCCGGACTCGGCTTCATCAACAACATTCCCGTGTTCATCGCGAGCGACGCGGCGTTCGCGGAGCGCTTCCGCGCGCGCAAGCTCCCGATCATCGGCGACGACATCAAGTCGCAGCTCGGCGCGACGATCACCCATCGCGTGCTCACGGACCTCTTCGCGAAGCGCGGCGTCAAGCTGATGCGCACCTATCAGCTGAACACCGGCGGCAACACCGACTTCCTGAACATGAAGAATCCGGAGCGCCTGCAGTCGAAGAAGACCTCGAAGACCGAGGCGGTGCAGTCGGTCGCGCAGAAGCGGCTGGACGACGAGAACATCCACGTCGGCCCGAGCGACTACGTCCCCTGGCAGAAGGACAACAAGGTGTGTTTCCTGCGGATGGAAGGGCACTTGTTCGGTGACGTGCCGATGGACATCGAGCTGCGGCTGTCGGTCGAGGACTCGCCGAACTCCGCGGGTGTCGCGATCGATATGATCCGATGCTGCAAGCTCGCGCTGCTGAACGGGTTGGGCGGGCCGCTGGAAGCGCCGAGCGCCTACTTCTGCAAGCACCCGCCGGTGCAGTACACGGACGACCAGGCGCATGAGATGATCGAGTCGTTCATCCACACGAACGCGGTGAAGGTGCGCGCGGTCCGATGAAGGGTCTGATCGTCGCAGCGGGGCAGGGCACGCGTCTTCGGGAGCAGGGCGAGAGCAAGCCGCTGATCCGGATCCACGGCGTCCCGCTGATCGAACAGGTGATTGACCGGGCGAGACGCGCCGGGATCGACGAGTTCCTGGTGGTGAGCGGCTACCGCGGCGAGGCGCTGCGCGCCGCGCTCGATGCGTTCGCGGCGCGCGAGGGGGTGCGAATCACGCACGTCGTGAACGAGCACTGGGACCGTGCGAACGGCGTGTCGGTGCTGCAAGCGAAGCCGCTCATCGACGGGCCGTTCGTGTTGACGATGTGCGATCACCTGGTCGACCCGTCGATCCTGCGCGACCTCGTCGCCACGTCACCGGAGCCGGACACGGTCACGCTGGCGGTCGATTTCCACGTCGATCGGCCGCTCAACGACATCGACGACGTGACCCGGGTGAAGTGCGCGAACGGCCGGATCGAACGCATCGGCAAGGTGATCCGCGACTTCAACGCGATCGACACGGGGGTGTTCCTTTGCACGCCGGTGATGTTCGAGGCGCTCGCGGCGAGCCAGGCCGAGGGCGACGACAGCATCTCGGGCGCGATGACCGTGCTCGCCCGGTGGGGCAAGGCGCGGACGTTCGATATTGGCGAGCGCGTGTGGGTGGACGTCGACGATCCGACGGCGTTCCGCAAGGCCGAGGATCTGCTCGCGGCCGGGCGGCTATGAGGTCTCTGATATGATCCGGCACGCGACAGCATCCAGCACATGAACGATCCGATCCGAGAGGCGGTGTACGAGGCGCTGCGCGCAGCGACGGGCGGCTCCGTCGCGCTCTCCGACGACACCCGCATCATGGGCGAACTCGGTCTGACCTCGGTCGCGGTCCTCGACTTCGTGCTGGAGATCGAGGATCGACTGGACATCGCGATCCCGCTCGATCGTGTCGCCGGCGTGGAGACGATCGGCGACCTGGTCGCGAAGGTGAGCGAGATCAAGCGCGAGGGATGACCGGGTGGCGCTGTTCGATCAGTTCGTGTCCTTGGCCGAGGCGTATCGCGGTCTGCAGAGCCGACCGTACAACCCCTTCGACATCGCGTTCGACGCGATCCTGTCGCCGACCGAGGCGCGGCTCCAGGGGCGCCAGATCCTCCTCCTCGGGACCAACAACTACCTGGGACTCACGCACGATCCGACGGTGATCGCGGCCGCGGTCGAGGCGACCCGGGAATTCGGCAGCGGCACCACCGGTTCGCGGATCGCGAACGGGAGCTATGCCGGTCATCGCGCGCTCGAGCGCGCGCTCGCGGACTTCTACGGCCGCCGGCACGCGATGGTATTCACGACCGGCTACCAGGCCAATCTTGGAATCCTGTCGGCGATTGCCGGCAAGAACGACCACCTGATCCTCGATGCCGATTCGCATGCAAGTATCTACGACGGTGCGCGGCTCGGCCTCGCGCCGGTCACGCGCTTCCGGCACAACGACGCGGACGATCTGGCGCGCCGTCTGCGCCGCCTCGCCTCCCTCCCGGGCGACAAGTTCATCGTCGTCGAAGGGATCTATTCGATGCTCGGCGACACCGCGCCGCTACGCGAGCTCGTCGAGGTCAAACGGCAGTGGAACGCGTATCTCGTCGTCGACGAGGCGCACTCGCTCGGCGTGCTCGGCGCGAGCGGTCGCGGACTCGCCGAAGCCGCCGGGGTCGAGTCGGACGTCGATTTCATCGTCGGCACCTTCTCGAAGAGTCTCGGCGGGGTCGGCGGGTTCTGCGTGAGCGACGTCGAGGGCTTCGAGGTGTTGCGCATCGCGAGCCGGCCGTACATGTTCACTGCTTCGCTCCCGCCGGCGGTGATCGCGGCGACGGCGGCCGCGCTGCGCCAACTGCGGATGCGCCCGGAGCTGCGTCACCGGCTCACCGAACACGCGCGGCGACTGCATCAGGGCCTCGCGGACGCGGGGTTCGAGCTCGGCCCCGAACCGAATCCGATCGTCTCGGCGATCATGCCGAGCCCGGAGGCGGCGTTCGCGCTCTGGACCCGGCTCCTCGAGGCGGGCCTGTACACGAACGTGAGCCTCCCGCCCGCGACCCCGAAGGGCCTCGCGCTGCTGCGCTCGAGCGTGAGCGCGGCGCATACGCGCGACGAGATCGACGCGGCGATCGCGATGTTCGCCGAGGCGGGCCGCGCGGTCGGGGTGATCGCGCCGGCGCGCGCATCGACCGCTGGCGGCGCGACCTGACCCGTGGCGCCGATCAGCCTCGTCCCGGTCGAGGGCCGGGCATTGCTCGATCGGTACATTCGCGTGCCGCACCCGCTGCACCGCGGCGATCCGCATTACATCGCGCCGCTGCACCTCGAGCGGCTCGACGCGCTGACGCCGAAGAATCCCTTTTTCGGGCACGCGGACGTGCAGTTCTGGATCGCTCAAAGGGACGGACGCGACGTCGGACGGATCAGCGCCCAGATCGACCACCAGGCGCTGCGGGTGCGGCCCGATGCGACCGGGCACTTCGGGATGATCGCCGCCGAGGATGATCCGGCGGTGTTCCAGGCGCTCCTGCGCGAGGCGGAAGGGTGGCTGCGCACGCGCGGGATGCGCCGGGTCCTCGGTCCGTTCAATCTCAACATCAACGAACAGATGGGACTGCTGGTCGAGGGGTTCGATTCGCCGCCGATGCTGCTGATGGAGCACGATCGGCCCTACGTCGCCGGACACCTGGAGGCGCAGGGCTATGCGAAGGAGAAGGACGTCTTCGCGTACCTCCACGATTTGCGTACTGAGCCGCCGCGTGCGGTGCGGCGCCTGCTCGAGCGACCGCTTCCGCCGGGGTTCGCCGTGCGCCGGGTCGACTTCAAGCGCTACGACGAGGAGATCCGCACAGTCACCGCGATCTTCAACGATGCGTGGCGCGACAACTGGGGCTTCGTGCCGCTGACCGACGTCGAGACCGACCACCTCGCGAAGTCGCTGAAACCCTTGCTCGATCCGCGGTTCACTGCGATCGTCGAACAGCACGGGGAGGCGGTGGGCTTTCTGGTCGCGCTGCCGAATCTCAACGAGGCGATCCGCGACCTCGGCGGCAACCTGCTGCCGTTCGGCTGGGCGAAGCTCCTGTGGCGGCTGAAAGTGCGGGGCCTGAAGACCGGCCGGGTGGCGCTGATGGGCATCAAGCGTGCGGCGAGCGCGAGCCTGATCGGGAGCCTGATCCCGTTCCTGATGATCGACACCGTCCGCCAACAAGGGTTGAAGCTCGGATTCACCCAGATCGAGCTCTCGTGGATCCTCGAGGACAACCGCGCAATGCGGCAAATCATCGAGAACTATGGGAGCGTCGCGTACAAGCGCTATCGGATCTACGGCAAAGCGCTCTAGCGTGCCGCCCGTGGAACCGGTCCGGCGCACGCCGGAGATCGAGGATCCGAGCAATCGTTGGATCATCCACCCGCTCGCGGCGTGCCTGGTGCCGCGCTTCGCCGCGATGCGGATTTCCGCGAACGCGGTGTCGATCGCCGGAATGGCCTGCGGTGTGCTCGCGGGATTCGCCTATCGTCACTACGCCGACGCTCGGTATGCGGTCGTAGGATTCGCCCTGATGATCGCCTGGCACGTGCTCGACGGAGCGGACGGGCAGCTCGCGCGCCTCACCCGCACCCAGTCCGAGCTCGGCAAGGTGCTCGACGGGATCTGCGACTACGTGACCTTCATTTCGGTGTACGTCGCGCTCGCGATCGCGATGCGCGCATCCCTCGGGAGCCGGGTGTGGGCATTGGTCGCGACCGCGGGCCTCGGTCATGCGATCCAGGCGGCGGCGTACGAGGCGCAGCGCGAGGACTACCGATGGTTCGCGACCGGATCGGGGTCGGTTCGCGCGGACGCCGGCCCACCGGCCGGCGTGGCGTGTCCCGCGACCCAAAGCCGGGTGCGCCGTGCGTTCAATGGGCTGCACCGCGTCTATCAGCGCGTCCAGCGGCGGACGACGCGCGGACAAGCCGCCTATCGAGCGCGGCTCGCCGCGGTGCTCGAACGCTCACCGGAGAGGGCCGAAAACTTGCGCGAGCGCTATCGGGCGGCGTTCGCGCCGGCGCTGCGTCGATGGTCGGTGCTGTCGAGCAACTACCGAACCCTCGGCCTCTTCCTGTGCGCGGCGTTCAAGGTGCCTGCGCTGTACTTCGGGCTCGAGATCGTCGGACTAAGCGCGATCCTCGTGCTCCTGAGCGTCGCTCAACGGTTGCGCTACGCGCGATTCCTCCGGACAATCGAGGCCGAATGCGCGTCGCGCTGATCCACTACTGGCTGGTGACCTGGCGCGGCGGCGAGCGCGTTCTGAAGGCGATCGCGGACCTGTTCCCCGACGCCGACGTCTTCACCCACGTCGCCGACCCGGATCTCGTCGCCCGGGAATTTCCGGGCCGCACCGTACGCACCACGTTCATCGCACGGCTGCCGTTCGCGCGGCGCGGGTATCAACGCTATCTCCCACTGATGCCGCTCGCGCTGGAGCAGCTCGACCTGCGCGACTACGACCTGGTTATCAGCAGCGAGTCCGGCCCCGCGAAGGGCGTGATCGTCGCGCCGCACGCAACGCACGTGTGTTACTGCCATTCGCCGATGCGCTATCTTTGGGATCAGTATCACGAGTATAGCGGCGCGGCCGGTCCGCTCACGCGGTTCGCGATGGCGCCAGCATTCCACTACGTGCGCCACTGGGATCAACTGTCCGCGCAGCGCGTCGATCATTTCGTCGCGAACTCGGCGTTCGTCGCGAGCCGCATCCGCAAGTACTATCGGCGCGAGGCCGAGGTGATCCATCCGCCGGTCGCGGTCGAGCGGTTCGCGGCACATCCGGCCGCGGCGACCGAGGATTACTACCTGTGGGTCGGTCAGCTCGTGCCGTACAAGCGGCCCGATCTCCTGATCGATGCGTTCAACGCGCTCGACCGGCCGCTCGTGGTGATTGGCGACGGGCCGATGCTCGCGTCGCTGAAGCGTCGCGCCTCTCCCAGGATTCGATTCCTCAGCAAACAAACCGAGGCGACGATCGCGGATCACTATGCCCGGTGCCGCGCGGTCGTGTTCCCGGGCGTCGAGGACTTCGGGATCGTTCCGGTCGAGGCGATCGCAAGCGGGACGCCGGTGATCGCGTTCGATCGCGGTGGCGTCCGGGAGACCGTGCGCGACCGGTACACCGGACTCTTGTTCCAGGAGCAATCGGTCCCCGCACTGATCGAGGCGGTGCGAACCTTCGAGGCGTTGCCGCCGTTCGACCGGGCGCTGCTGCGTGCCGACGCGCAGCGGTTCTCCGAGACGCGGTTCAAGGCGCAATTCGCAGCGCAGGTCGATAAGGTGTTGTCGAACCAGACCGAACGCGCGAACTGACGTTCCGCGTCCGTTTTGTGCGCTCCGTCGCCGAGCCGATCGACGCATCGGATAGAATGCCGGGCGCGCAGACCAATGAGGTTCGCATGCCCGCATCCAGCATTCTCGTGACCGGCGGCGCCGGCTACATCGGCAGCCACGTCGTCCAGCAATTGATCGCGGCCGGCGAGAAGGTCGTCGTGCTCGACAACCTGGTGAAGGGATTCCGCCAGGCGGTCCCCAAGGACACGCCGCTCGTGGTCGGCGACGTCGGCGACAGCGCACTCGTCGCGCGCGTGATCGCGGAGCACGCGGTCGGGACGGTGATGCACTTCGCCGCGCACACGGTCGTGCCCGAGTCGGTCGCGAACCCGTTGAAGTACTACGGCAACAACACCTGCGGCACCCGGAATCTCGTGCAGGCCTGTGTCGATCGCGGGGTGCGCGAGTTCGTGTTCTCCTCGACCGCGGCCGTGTACGGGATTCCGGCGAGCGGGTACGCCGACGAGGACACGCCGACCGCGCCGATCAATGCGTACGGAACCTCGAAGCTGATGAGCGAGTGGATGCTGCGCGACGTCGCCGCGACCGGGGCGCTGCGCTATGTCGCACTGCGTTACTTCAACGTGGCGGGCTCGGATCCCGAGGCACGGATCGGGCAGGCGACGCCCGGGGCGACCTTGCTCACGAAGGTCGCCTGCGAGGCGATCGTCGGCAAGCGCTCAGGGATCGCGATCTACGGGACCGATTATGCGACCCCGGACGGCACCGGGGTTCGCGACTACATCCACGTGGTCGACCTGGCCGCCGCCCACGTCGACGCATTGCGCTACCTGCGCGGCGGCGGGCAGTCGGCCACGTTGAATTGCGGTTACGGCCACGGCGTGTCGGTGCGCGAGCTGCTCGCGATGGTGGAGAAGGTCGCGGGTCAGTCGCTCGCGATCCGCGAGGAGCCGCGCCGCGCGGGCGATCCGCCGTATCTGGTCGCGCGCGCCGAGCGCATCCGCCAGGTGCTCGGCTGGACGCCGACCTACGACGATCTCGAACAGATCGTCCGCCATGCGCTCGCCTGGGAGCGGCGCCTGCTCGCGCATCCCTGGGGCTGAGGCGGCGAACGCGGGCAGCGTTGGACTACTCAATTCGTGCTATTTGACGAATTAAATGACTTTAACTATATAATTCGTCAAATATAACGAATTGTAATGTAGCAGGAAGATGACTACAATTCGCCAGATATGGCGAATCTCGTCTCGGAGCGTTCGATCTCGACGGCGCTGACCGATGCCTCGGTCCTGGCGCTCTTGGGACGTCGACTCGAGCGCCACCGGATCGCGGCAGGTCTCACCCAGGCAGCGCTCGCCGAGCGCGCGGGGGTTTCGAAGCGCACGCTCGAGCGCATCGAGGCGGGGCAGGGGTCGGAACTCGCGAGTCTACTGCGCCTCCTGCGCGCGCTGAATCTGCTCGCCGGCGTCGATGCGCTGATCCCGGAGCCGCCGGCGAGTCCGCTGGAGGCCCTGAAACTCAAGGGCCGCACGCGCCGGCGGGTGCGCTCGCGTGCCGCGAGTCCGGCACCGAGCGGCCCTTGGGAGTGGGCCGAGTAAGCGGCGATGACCACGGTCGCCGAAGTGCGGCTCTGGGGACGTCGGATCGGGGCGGTGTCGCTCGACGAGGGGGCCGAGGTCGCCGCGTTCGAGTACGACCCGGAGTTCGCGGCGAGCCGCATCGAGGTCGCACCGCTCGCGATGCCGCTCGCGCCGCGCATCTACGCCTTTCCGCAGCTGCCGAAGCCGGCGTTCCAGGGCCTGCCGGGCTTGCTCGCGGATTCCCTGCCGGACCGCTTCGGGCATGCGCTGATCGATGCCTGGCTCGCCTCGCAGGGTCGACGCCCGGAGAGTTTCAACGCGATCGAGCGCCTGTGCTTCGTCGGGGCGCGCGGGATGGGCGCGCTCGAATATGCGCCGGCGGTGCGGGCCGGGCTCGACCGCTCGGCGAAACTGCGCGTCGAGGGCTTGGTGCGCCTGGCCTCCGAGGTGCTCACCGCGCGGCGCGATCTGGCCGGATCGTTCGACGTCGCTCGCCGTCACACCGCGCTCACCGAGATCCTGCGGGTCGGCACCTCGGCCGGCGGCGCCCGCGCGAAAGCGGTGATCGCGTGGAACCCCGCGACCGACGAGGTGCGCTCGGGTCAGGTCACCGCGCCCCCGGGGTTCACCTACTGGTTGCTCAAATTCGACGGCGTGTCCGGCAATCGCGACAAGGAACTCGAGGACCCGCGCGGCTACACGGTCGTCGAATACGCATACTCCCGGATGGCCGCGGCGGCCGGGATCACGATGATGGACTGCCGGCTCCTCGAGGAGGGCGGGCGGCGCCATTTCATGACGCGTCGCTACGATCGCGATGCCAACGGCGGCAAGGTGCACGCGCAATCCCTGGGCGCGCTCGCGCACCTCGATTACAACGCCGCCGGCGCGCACTCCTATGAGCAGTGCTTCGATGCGATCAAGCGCCTCGGACTGCCGATGAGCGACCGGGAGCAGCAGTTCCGGCGCATGGCGTTCAACGTGGTCGCGCGCAACCAGGACGATCACGTGAAGAACATCGCGTTCCTGATGGACAAGGCGGGGCGCTGGTCGCTCGCGCCGGCGTTCGACGTGACCTATGCGTACAATCCGAGCGGCGCGTGGACCGCGCGCCATCAGATGACGATCAACGGGCGGCGCGAGGCGATCACCCGGGCGGATCTGCGCGCGGTCGCGGTAGTCGCGGGCTTGAAGCGCGGGCGGGCGGATGCGCTCCTCGACGAGGTCTGCGGCGCGGTCGCGCGCTGGCCGGAACTCGCGCGCGAGGTGGACCTGCCCGCGGCGATGCGCGGGGCGATTCAGGCGGCGTTGCGGCTCAGGCTCTCGTAGCGTCGATCCCACCGGCAGGCGGCGTCGGGCCAGTGCGCGTTCACTCGACCGCGTCCTTTACTCGCCCGCCCGAATTGGCTAGGATGCCGGCCTATTTTCCTTTCTAAATCAGATTATTACAGATGAAAATCACGATCTTCGGCTCGGGCTACGTCGGGCTCGTGACCGGCGCCTGCCTCGCGGACGCCGGCAATCACGTCGTCTGCGTCGACGTCGACGAGCGCAAGATCGCGATGCTGAACCGCGGCGAGATCCCGATCCACGAGCCGGGACTCGATGCGCTCGTGCGGCGCAACGCCGCGGCCGGGCGATTGCGGTTCACGCTCGATGCGGACGAAGGCGTCGCCCACGGACTCTTCCTGCTGATCGCGGTCGGCACCCCGCCGGACGAGGACGGCTCGGCGGACCTGCGCCACGTGCTCTCGGTCGCACGCACGATCGGCGAGCGGATGGGCGAATACAAGGTCGTGATCACCAAGTCGACGGTGCCGGTCGGCACCGCCGACAAGGTGCGCGAGGCGGTGCGTGGCGCGATTCTAAGGCGCGGTCTCGGCCTCGCGTTCGACACGGTCTCGAATCCGGAATTCCTGAAGGAGGGGGCCGCGATCGCGGACTTCATGAAGCCCGACCGGGTCGTCGTCGGCACCGACAGCGAGCGCGCGGCGCAGCTGATGCGCGCGCTGTACGAGCCGTTCACCCGCAATCACGACCGCATGATCGTGATGGACATCCGCTCGGCGGAGCTCACCAAGTACGCGGCGAACGCGATGCTCGCGACCAAGATCAGCTTCATGAACGAGCTCGCGAACCTTGCCGAGCACTTCGGCGCCGACATCGAGCAGGTGCGCCTCGGGATCGGCTCCGACCCGCGGATCGGCTACTCGTTCATCTACCCCGGCGTCGGCTACGGTGGCTCGTGCTTCCCGAA
>JAGWPU010000007.1 GCA_028870355.1 Gammaproteobacteria bacterium
CTCGCGCCAGTGAAGCCGCAGCAGGCGGTGCGCGAGACCGTGAAAGGTGCCGAGCCACAATCCGGTACCGGGAATGCCGAGCAGCCGCTCGACACGCAGGCGCATCTCGGCGGCGGCCTTGTTGGTGAAGGTCACCGCCAGAATGCTGTGGGGAGAGACGTTCTCGGTCTGGATCAGCCAGGCGATGCGGTGGGTCAGTACGCGCGTCTTGCCGCTGCCCGCGCCCGCGAGCACCAGCGCCGGGCCGAGCGGCGCCCCGACCGCCTGTCGTTGCGCGTCGTTCAATCGATCCAGAAGGTGTGAAACGTCCATCAGGGCGGGAATTGTACTGTAAGCGGCGCGATCGCCGCCGTGCCGCGCGATGGTCGCGCGCCCGCCGCCGGTTCAGTCGGCCGGCGTGCCCCGCGCCCGCGCCTCCTCCGCGAACAGGATCAGCGACAGCGTGAGCGACAGGATGATCGGCCCGGCGATGATCCCGATCGCGCCGAACGCCGAGATCCCGCCGAGCACGCCGATGAAGACGACCAGCGCGGAGACCGGCGCCCGCCCGGAAATCAACATCGGCTTCAGCACGTTGTCGACGCTCGAGAGCATCAGCCCCCAGATCGACATGAAGATTCCGTATCCCCAGCGCCCGTCGACGAACAACCACAGGGTGGCCGGCACCCACACGAGCGCGGTCCCGCCGAGCGGCAGCATCGCGAGCAGCGCACCGAGCACGCCGAACACGACCGGCGATGCCAGATCCGCGATCGCGAAGCCGATGCCGAGCACGATCCCCTGGACGATCGCGGTCATCGTCGTGCCGTAGACGATCGCGCGGGTGACGCCGCCGAGCCGCTCGAGCAGCCGCTCCTCGTGGGACGGATCGAGCGGGATCCAGGCGCGCATGCGCGCGATCATCGCATCGCCGTCGCGCAGGAAGAAGAACAGCAGCACGAGCATCAGCGCGATCCCGACGATCGAGCTGACCGCGCCGAGAAAGAACGAACCGCCGAGACCGGCGGCCCGCTGCAGCGCCTCGCGCGCGCCCGAGATCATCCAGCCGCGCACTTCGTCACCGGAGAACAGGTCGTGGGCGGCGAGCCAGTCGTAGACGCGCGCGGCAGCCGGGAAGCGCCGCAAATCGCCCGCCGAGAGCGGCGCGAATTGCGGTGCGGCCGCCTGGATTCGGCGCAGCAGCGCCGAGATCTGGGCGACGAACGCGATCGACAGCGCCGACAGCGGCAGGAGCACCCCGACGGGCGCGAGCACGGTGAGTACGCCCGCCGCGAGGCCCGCCCGACCGCGCAAGCGCCGCCGCAGCCGTCGGTTCAGCGGGAACAGCAGGAATGCGAGCACGGCTGCCCACGCCATCGGGGCCGCGAACGGGGCGAAGATCCGCCAGAGCGCAACCCCGAGCAGGCCTGCGACGGCGAGCGCGACGATGCGCCGATAGAACGCGGAGGCGGCCGGCATGGGCGCATCCTAGCACCGGGATGCCGTCCCCGCGCCGGACGGGGTACCATCACCGAGCGCGCGGCGAATCGCGGGTGCGGGCACGACGGGGGGAGCGATGGTCGAGATTCAGGTCAATGGCCGATCGATGCGGGTCGACGCAGCGCCGGACACGCCGCTCCTGTGGGTGTTGCGCGATCACCTGGGGCTCACCGGCACGAAGTATGGCTGCGGTCGCGCGCTCTGCGGCGCGTGCACCGTGCATCTCGACGGCGTCGCGGTGCGCTCCTGCGTGCTGCCGATCGCCGACGTCGGTCGCCGCGCGGTGACGACGATCGAGGGTCTGGCGCCGGATCGATCCAGCCCGGTGCAGCGCGCGTGGATCGAGCTCGACGTGCCGCAGTGCGGCTACTGTCAGTCGGGGCAGATCATGGCCGCCGCGGCGCTGCTTCGGACCCACCCCGAGCCGAGCGATCGCGACATCGACACGGCGATGGCCGGCAACCTCTGTCGCTGCGGGACCTACGCGCGGATCCGCCGCGCGGTGCACCGCGCTGCCGCGCTCGCGCGCGGGGAGCGCTGAGGCGATGGCCTCCCGGCACGATCGCGCGGCCGGCGCGACTCCTGCGGAGTGGACGCGCCGCGATTTCCTGGAATCGGCGCTGTCCGTCGGTGGTCTGGTGATCGCGATGACCCTGCCGCTGCCCTCGCGCGCGGCGACGAAGGCCGGCCGCGGGCCCGCCGAGCTCAATGCCTGGCTGCGGATCGCACCCGACGACACGATCACGATCCTCGTCGATCGCTCCGAGATGGGTCAGGGCGTGTATACCGCCTTGCCCACCCTGATCGCCGAGGAGCTCGAGATCGAGCTCGATCGCGTCACGATCCTCGCCGCGCCGGTCGGCGATGCGTATTTCAATGCCGCGAACGTCGGTCAGGTCACGGGCACGAGCAACAGTGTCCAGGACGCCTGGGTGAAGCTGCGGACGGCCGGCGCCCAGGCCCGCACGATGCTGATCGACGCCGCGGCGGCCCGCTGGGGCGTCGATCCGCGCGACTGCCGCGCGCGGCACGGCGTGATCACCCATGCCGCCGGCGACCGTCTCACCTACGGCGCGGTCGCCGCGGACGCGGCGCGCCGACCGGTACCGACCCAAGTGGCGCTGAAGCCGGCGAGCCAGTTCGAACTGATCGGCCGCGGTTTGCCGCGCACCGATACCCCGGCGAAGGTCGACGGCAGCGCGCAATTCGGGATCGACGTGCGTCTGCCGGGGATGCTCTACGGCGCTCTCGCGCAGAGCCCGGTCCTCGGAGGCTGGCCGGATTCGGTCGATTCGGCCGCGGCCGAGAAGATGCCCGGGGTGCGCCTGGTGCTCGCGCTCGATAGCGGCGTCCTGGTGGTCGCCGATCACTACTGGCAGGCGCTCGCGGCGCGTCGCGCGCTGCGCGTGCGCTGGAACCCAGGCCCGAACGCGGCGCTCGACGATGCCGCGATCCGGGCGTCCCTGCGGCGCACCGAGGCGGGGGATCCGGGACTCGTCGCCCGCGCCGAGGGCGACGCGGACGCCGCCTTGAAGCGCTCGGCCCGCACCCTCACGGCGCTCTACGAGGTGCCGCTGCTCGCGCACGCGACGATGGAGCCGATGAACTGCACCGCCGACGTGCACGCCGACGGCTGCGACCTGTATGTCGGGACGCAGGTGCAGCAGCTGTCGCAGGCGGCCGCGGCGGTGGCCGCCGGCGTGCCGCCGGATCGGGTGCGGGTGCACACCACGTTCCTCGGGGGCGGCTTCGGACGCCGTCTCGACGTCGATTTCATTCCGGCCGCGGTCGCCGGGTCGCACGCGCTGGGTCGTCCGGTCAAGGTCATCTGGACCCGCGAGGACGACATGACCCACGACACCTATCGTCCGCCCGCGCTCGAGCGGATCAGTGCGGGCTTCGACGCCGCGGGCAAGCTCGACGCGTTCCGGTTGCACGTCGTGAGTCCGTTGATCACCGCGCGGATGTTCCCGCCGGTCACCGGCGTCGACCCCGAGGTCGTCGAGGCCGCGGTGAACTGCGCGTACGGCATCCCGAATTTCCTCGTGACCTTCACGCGGCAGGAAATCGGCATCAACGTCGGTTACATGCGCTCGGTCAGCCACGCGGCGAACTGCTTCGTGATCGAGTGCTTCGTCGACGAGCTCGCGGCGCTCGCCGGCAAGGATCCGTACGATTTCCGGATGGAGCTGCTCGCGACCAAGCCGCGCCATCGCCGCGTGCTCGAGACCGCGGCCCGGCTCGCGGGCTGGGGCAAGCCGGCCCCCGGCCGATCGCTCGGCCTTGCGCTGATGGAGGGCTATTCGACCCGGATCGCCCAGATCGCCGAGATCTCCGTCGAGGGCGGGGCGCCGCGGGTCCACCGGATCGTCTGCGCGGTCGATTGCGGGCAGATGGTCAATCCGCGGATCGTCGAATCCCAGATCGAGAGCGGGATCGTGTTCGGCCTGACCGAGGCGCTCTGGGGCGAGATCACGATCGCGAACGGCGTCGTGCAGCAGTCGAACTTCGACGGCTATCGGGTGCTGCGGGCGAACGAGATGCCGCAGATCGTGGTCGAGCTCCTGCCGAGCGACGAGCCGCCGGGCGGCATCGGCGAGGTCGCGGTGCCGCTCGTCGCGCCGGCGGTCTGCAATGCGTGGTTCGCCGCGACCGGCGAGCGGATCCGCTCGCTGCCGCTCGCGTCGGCCCGGGCGCCGCGCGCGGCCACCGGCGCCCTCACGCGCGGATCAGGAAATAGTGATCGAGGATCAGCGCCGCGAACAGCAGCATCAGATACGTGATCGAGTAGCGGAAGGTGCGCATCGCCAGGTCGGCCCGCCGGCCCCGGCGCAACTCGAACGCGTAGTACAGGAACCGGGCGTTCAGCGGGAGCACCGCGGCCAGGTACACGAGCCCGGAGAGCCGGGTGAGCACCGGCAGCAGCGTGCACAGCGCGAGCAGCACCGTGTACAGCACGATCTGCAGCCGGGTGAATTCGACCCCGTGGGTCACCGGCAGCATCGGGATCCCGACCTTCGCGTATTCGTCACGCCGCGCGATCGCGAGCGCCCAGAAATGCGGCGGCGTCCAGGTGAAGATGATCAGGAACAGCGGCAACGCGTGCGGGTCGACGTGGCCGGTCACCGCGGCCCAGCCGAGGAGCGGCGGCGCGGCGCCGGCTGCGCCGCCGATCACGATGTTCTGCGGCGTCGCGCGCTTCAGCCAGCGGGTGTAGATCAACGCATAACCGATCAGCGACGCGAAGGTGAGCACCGCCGTCAGCGGGTTCACGCCGAGCCACAGCACCGCCATCGAGGCGATCGCGAGCGCCGTCGCGAAATAGAGTGCCTGGGATTCCCCGAGGCTCCCGGTCGGCAACGGCCGGCCGCGGGTGCGCGACATCTGCTGGTCGATCCGGCGGTCCAGCACGTGGTTGAACGCCGCCGCGGATCCCGACGCCATCGCGATCCCGAGGGTACCGAGGAGCAGGGCCTGGAGCGGCACCATCCCCGGCGACGCGAGCAACATCCCGACGACCGCGGTGAACACGATCAGCAGGCTGACCTTCGGTTTGGTCAACTCCAGGAAGTCGCGCCATCGGCCGAGGCCAGCGGGGGCGGCCGCGACCGCTGGATGTTCCGGAACGCTCGACATCCGGCTAGGTTACCACGGCGAGGACCGGCGACGGCCACAGCCGCCGCAGCACCGTGATCATCGACAGCAGCAGGAGCGCCGCGCCGGCGTTGTGCATCGTCGCGAGCGGCAGCGGGAATCCGAAGTGCACCATCGACACCCCGATCGTGATCTGCAGCAGCACCGCGAAGATCAGAAACGCGCCCGCGCGGCGCAGCCGCGGTCCGGCGGCCCGGCGCACCGCCAGGATCCCGAGCGTGATCAGCGCGACCCCGGTGATCACCGCGCCGAGCCGGTGAGTGACCTGGATCGCTACGCGGGCCGGATTCGACAGGATCCCGCCGTCGTAGTCGATGTCGAGCCCACGCCACAGGACGAACGCGTCGCGAAAATCCATGTGCGGCGGCCACCAGGAGGCCTGGCAGGTCGGCAGGTCGGGGCAGGCCGCCGCCGCGTAGTTCGTGCTGGTCCAGCCGCCGAGCGCGATCTGCAGCGCGAGGATCACGAGGCACACCAGCCCGAACGCGCGCAGCGAGCGCTCGCGACCGGTCGCATCCCGCCGCTCCGGTTCCATCGACAGCCACCAGAGGATCGACAAGGTCGTCAGCCCGCCGAGCAGATGGCTGGTCACGATCAGCGGCTTCAGCAGCATCGTGACGGTGAGTGCGCCGAGGGCGCCCTGCACGCACACCATCACGAACAGCGCGACCGCGGCGCCGAGCGGCTGGCCGCGCGTCTTGCGATTCGCGACCGCCCACGAGAGCAGCACCATGATCACGACGCCGAGCGTGGTCGCGAAATAGCGATGGATCATCTCGTGCAGGGCCTTGTGGAAGCCGAGTCCGGCCTCCGGGAACACGTGCCCGTAGCAGCCCGGCCAGTCGGGACAACCGAGTCCGGCGTCGGTCAGGCGCACCCACGCGCCGAGCACGACGACGATCGATGCGAGCAGTGCGCCGGCGAGTGCGATGCGTCGGAACCAGAGAACACGTCGTTGCGGTTGCATGTCGTTCAGCCAATGGTCGAGAGTTTGAGAAGCCGTTGCAGGTCGTCGAGCATGCCTTTCGGTGCCGCATTCGGCGGATAGCTCATCATCAGGTTGCCGTGCGGGTCGATCAGGTAGATACGACCCGCGCCGAGCGGCGATACCCCGCCGTATCGCGGCAGCACCGCGAGCAGCGGCGCGGCGGCCGCGGTCACGCGCACCGTGATCAGGTCCGGATGTTCGCTCTGCAGGAAGTGTGCGTCGCAGCACGGGCCCGTCGCGAGGAACACGCGCTGCACGCGGTTCATGTCCTGGTCGAGCGCGATGCGCACCTGTCGGGTGTCGTAGAGCGCGGCCCGGCAGTGCTCCCCGCAGACCCCGGTGCCCACGACCAGGAGCGTCCAACGTCGCTCGAGGAAGTCCGGCTGCGTTCGACCCGTCGGGAACCGCGGGAGCGACAGCGCCGGTACGGGATGCGGCGGATCGACGAGCACGCCGTGATTCACGGTGCCGACCGGCCGAAAGCCCGGCAATCCGTAGTACAGGTACAAGGCGGCGGCGAGCGGTACGAAGAAGATCGCGGCGATGCCGACCACGGTACGGCGTCGCCGCCGGCGGTCCCGGTCGGCGGAGTCTGGCGTCGAGGGATCAGTCATCGGCCGTCGTCTCGCCTCCGCCGATCGGCCGCAAGTTCGTGACGCCGTAGATCACGAGCAAGGTCGCCGCGAGCAGATACCACTGCACCGCGTAGGCGGTGTGACGGATCGGCGGGAAGCCGGGCGGCGTCCAGTGGCGGTAATAGCCGTCCGGCTGATCCGGATCGAGCAGCACCTGCGGCGCCGCCCGTGCCCAGTCGGTCACGTGCAGGAGCTTGCCGAGATCACCCAATCGCGGGTACAGCGCGATCACCGGGAACGGCGGCGCGAGCGGTGCACCGCCACCGAGCCGGATCCCCGGTCGCGGCAACTCGTCGGCCCGGCCGACGAGCGTGCGCGGGCCGTCCGATACCGGAATCGAGGGCGTGGCCTTCGGATCGGACTCGCGCGGGATCCAGCCGCGGTTCACCAGGATCCACCCGCCGCCGGTCAGCTCGAACGGCGTCAGCACGTAGTAGCCGTTCCGGTGCTGGGGACCTTCCATCCCGTCGATCAGGATCTGGTGTGCCGGGTCGTAGTGGCCGGAGATCCGCAGGTGCTCGAACAACCGGACCGGCGGTGTCGTCGCGTCGATCGTGACCGCGGCATCCGCGCCGGCCGCGAATTCGCTCCAGAGCGTCTGCGTCTCGGCCGCGCGCCGCACCTGCCAGCGGCCGAGGGCGATCAATATCCCGAACACGACGATCGTGACAAACGTCGTGAACGCGCGCGGCGCGAACTCGCGGGTTCCGAACCGGATCGTCACGATATAATCCTCCCAGCCACAGCCGGCGACGGAGCGTCTCCATGCCGTTCAAACTACTCATCATCGCGGTACTGGTCCTGATCCTGGCCAGTCTGGGCAAGGCCCTGTTTCATCTGTCCAGCCGCGATCCGAAGGACGGCGACAAGATGGTCAAGGCGCTCGCCTGGCGGGTCGGCCTGTCCGTGTCGCTGTTCCTGCTGCTCATTCTCGCCTACAGCGCGGGCTGGATCCACCCACCGACGGGCTGAGCGCCGCGGTCGCGGCACTGCGGGCGGGCGCGCCCGCCCCGGGCGGGGCGGGCGGCGGGCGGCGTCAGAGCCAGTAAACGAAGATGAACAGGCCCAGCCAGACGACGTCCACGAAGTGCCAGTACCACGCGACGGCCTCGAACGCGAAATGCCGTTCCGGGGTGAAGTGGCCCTTGAGCACGCGGAACCAGATCACGACCAGCATGATCGCCCCGACCGTCACGTGCAGGCCGTGGAACCCGGTCAGCATGAAGAACGTGGAGCCGTAGATCCCGGTCCCGAGCTGCAGGCCGAGCTTGGTGTAGGCCTCGTGGTACTCCGTCGCCTGGAGCGCGACGAACGCGAAGCCGAGCAGGAAGGTCGCCGCGAGGAAGATCATCAGGCGCCGCCGGTGCCCGCGCAGCAACGCATGGTGTGCGACCGTGATCGTCGCGCCCGAGGTCAGCAGGATCGCGGTGTTCAGCGCCGGCAGGCCGAGCGCGGGCACCGACTCGAACGTGCCGTTCGCGCGCGGTCCGATGGCGCCCGGCCCGTTCGTCGGCCACGTGCCGTGGTATTGGCTCCACAGCAGGATGTTCGTCATCATCTTCGTGCCGTCGCCGCTCAGCCACGGCATCACCAGCTCGCGCGCATAGAACAGCGCGCCGAAGAACGCCGCGAAGAACATCACTTCCGAGAAGATGAACCACATCATCGCCATCCGGAACGAGCGGTCCACGGCCATGTTGTACAGGCCTTTCTCGTTCTCCCGGATCACGGTGCCGAACCACAGGATGAACAAGCCCGCGAGCATCGCGAAGCCGGGCAGGAGCGACCACGCCGGCAGCCAGCCGTCGAGCGTCGCGACGGCGCCGGCCATCACCGTGAACAGGGTCACCGAGCCGTAGATCGGCCACGGGCTCGAGTGCGGGACGTAGTACTTATCGGCGTTCGGGACGTGGGATTGCGCCATGGGCCTCGTTCTCTAATGGTAGTGGCGATAGAGTTTCATCGCGATGTAGCCGAAGTAGAAGAACAGCGCGACCGCCGCCATCACTGCGGTGGACCGGCGGACGCGCTGCTCGCGTTCGGGCGATCGATCCGCGCTCACCGGACGTCGGGCGCGGTCTGGAAGCTGTGGTACGGTGCGGGCGAGGGGATCGTCCACTCGAGCCCGTGCGGTGCCGCGCCCGTCCACACTTCCGCGGTCGCCTTCTTGCCGCCGCGCACGCACTGGATGATCGCGATCGCGAACAGGATCTGCGACAGGCCGAAACCGAAACCGCCGATCGACGACACCCGGTTCCAGTCGGTGAACTGCACCGCATAGTCAGGAATGCGCCGCGGCATCCCGGCGAGGCCGAGGAAGTGCTGCGGGAAGAACAGTACGTTGACGAAGATCGTCGACAGCCAGAAATGCGTCTTCGCGAGCGTCATGTTGTACATGTTACCGGTCCACTTCGGCAGCCAATAATAGACGCCGCCCATGATCGCGAACACGGCGCCCGGCACCAGCACGTAGTGGAAGTGAGCGACGACGAAGTACGACTGGTTGTACTGGAAGTCGGCCGGAACCATCGCGAGCATCAGCCCCGAGAAGCCACCGATCGAGAACATGAACAGGAAGCCGATCGCGAACAGCATCGGCGGCTCGAACGACAGCGACCCGCGCCACATCGTCGCGGTCCAGTTGAAGATCTTCACGCCGGTCGGCACCGCGATCAGCATCGTCGAGAGCATGAAGAACAGATCGGCCGACGTCGGCATTCCGTCGACGAACATGTGGTGACCCCAGACGATGAACGACAGGAATGCGATCGACGCGGTCGCATAGATCATCGACACCGCGCCGAACAGCGGCTTGCGGGAGAACGTCGGGATGATCTCCGAGACGATCCCGAAGGCCGGCAGGATCATGATGTAGACCTCGGGGTGCCCGAAGAACCAGAAGATGTGCTCGTACATCAACGGGTCGCCGCCGCCCGCGGCGTTGAAGAAGCTGGTGTGGA
>JAGWPU010000037.1 GCA_028870355.1 Gammaproteobacteria bacterium
ACCCGGCGACCGCGGCGAGCGCGGCCGGAGACGCCGAGCAACGCCCCGCGCGCCGCAGCACGCGCAGCGACCGGCGACCGCCGCCCCGACCGCCGCGCGGCATGCGTCGATCGCCGGCGTCGGACTACCGGGTCTACACCCGCGCGCACGACGAGACGCAGTGGCCGGAGCGCGATGCCGATCCGGGCGAACTCGATCGGCTCGGCGAAGCGCTGCGCGCACGCGCCCGTCCGTTCGACGCCGAGCTGGCGAGGCTCGCGAACCGTCTCGAGCGGCGTCTGCTCGCGCGGCAGCGCCGCCAGTGGCACTTCGATCGGGACGACGGCGTGCTCGACGCGCAGCGCCTGTCCCGCGTGATCGCCGATCCGGCCACGCGATCGATCTACAAGGAAGCGGTCGACGCCGACTTCAAGGACACGGTCGTGACGCTGCTGATCGACAACTCCGGCTCCCTGCGCGGGACCCCGATCGTGATCGCCGCGCTGTGCGCGGACTTCGTCGGCCGCGCGCTCGAGCGGTGCGGCGTGAAGGTGGAAATCCTCGGCTTCACGACCCGGGACTGGAACGGCGGGCGCTCGCGCGAAGACTGGCTGCGCGCCGGCAGCCCGCGGCGACCGGGTCGCCTGAGCGACGTGCGCCACCTGGTCTACAAGACCGCGGACTCACCGTCGCGGCGTGCGCGCCGCAACCTCGGGTGGATGCTGCGCGAGGACCTGCTGAAGGAGAACGTGGACGGCGAGGCGCTGTGGTGGGCGCACGAGCGGCTGCTCGCGCGACCCGAGCGGCGCCGGATCCTGCTGGTGATCAGCGACGGGGTCCCGCTCGACGAATCGACGCTGTCGGAGAATGGCTCCGGCTTCCTCGAGCAGCACCTGCGCGCGGTGATCGCGTGGATCGAGCGCGCCTCGCCGATCGAGCTGATCGCGATCGGCGTCGGTCACGACGTCGGGCATTTCTACGCGCGGGCGGTGACGGTGCATCGGATCGAAGCGCTCGCGCCGGCGCTGTTCGACCAGGTCGCGGCGCTCTTCACCGCGCCGGCGCGCCGCCGCTGACCGGCTCCGGGGATTCCCGCCACTCGGGCGCGAGCAGCCGGCGCTTGCCGTCGGCCGCGCGACGCGATCCGGCGCTCGCGAGATCCAGCCGGTCCCACAGCTCGCAGGTGACCTCGCGGTGCCGCTGATCGAGCGCCTCGCAGTAATTCGTGTACCGGCACAATCGGACCTCGGCGCCGCGACCGGCCCGCACCTTGCGAAACCAGTCCGGGTCGGCGAGCGCCTGGCGCGCGAAACCCACGAGATCGCCCTCGCGGCGCTCGAGTACCGCTTCGGCCTGTTCGAAGCTGTGGATTCCGCCGGCGGCGACGATCGGCGTCGCGCAGCCGGCGGCGCGGATCGCGGCGCGGATCCGCGCACAGGCGCCGAGATTGCGGCCGAACGGCCCGCGAGCGTCCGAGTAATAGGACGGCATGCACTCGTAGCCGCTCGGGCCGGTGTACGGATAGGCGGCCTCGCCGACCTTCGGCGTCGCCGCATCGTCGAATTTTCCGCCGCGCGACAGCGAGATGAAATCCATGCCGGCGCGCGCGAACTCGGTCGCGAACGCCGCCGAGTCCTCGACCGCATGTCCGTCGGCGATGCACTCCTCGGCGAGCATCCGGCAACCGACCGCGAAATCCGCGCCGACCGCGCGACGCGTCGCCTGGTACACCTCGAGCGGCAGCCGCAGGCGGCCCGCGCGACTGCCGCCGTAGCCGTCCGCCCGCGTGTTGGTCGCCGACAGGAACGAGGCCATCGTGTAGGCGTGCGCGAAGTGCAGTTCGACGCCGTCGAAGCCCGCCGCGCGGGCCCGGACCGCGGCGGCGGCGAACGCTCCCGGCAACGTCTGCGGCAGGTCGCGGACCTGTGGCCGGTGCACGTCGGTCACGCGCTCGCGGTACCCGACGAAGAGCGCTTCGGTCTCGCGGGCCGTGAGCACGTCGCGCAGCGCCTCGTCGTCGAGCGCGATGAGCCGCGCCCGCACGGTCGCCTCGTCCGCGTCCACCGCGTTCAGTCGCTCCCGGTGTCCTGCGGTGATCTCGAGGTGACGCGCCAGATACCGGGTGCGCTCGGGTCGGCGCCGGATCGCGAGGAAGTCGATCAGCTGGATCAGCAGTCGCGTCTCGCCGTCGCTCGCCTCGCGCACCGCCCGGGCGATCGCGGCGAGCCCCGGGACGAAGCGGTCGTCACCGATGCGCAGCAGCGGACCGCTCGGCACGTCGCGGATGCCGGTCGCCTCGACCACGATCGCGGCGGGCCGACCGGCGGCGAAGCGCCGGTACCAGTCGATCACGCTCGCGCTCGCGAAGCCCTCCTCGGTCGCGCGCCACGGCACCATCGCCGGCACCCAGGTGCGCCCCGCGAGCCGCAGCGGACCGACGCTGAGCGGCTGGAACAGGCGGGAGGCCGCCGCCTCGGCCGCGGTCGGCCAGCGTCCCGGCGTCGGCTCGTGACGGATGCGCTCTGCCGGACGCCAGAGCGTCACCGGCCGACCCCGGCGATCATGCGGGACCGTCCGGAATCACCGCGGTCGCCTCGATCTCCACCTTCGCGCGCGGCTCGACCAGCGCGACGACCTGGACCAGCGACATCGTCGGATAATGCCGCCCGATCACCTCGCGGTAGGCCGCGCCGATCGCCGCGAGTTCGGCAAGGTATTCCTCCCGGTGAGTCACGTACCAGGTGAGCCGGACCAGGTGCTGCGGCGTCGCGCCCGCTTCCGCGAGCACCGCGACCACGTTCGCGAGCGCCTGACGCACCTGCTCGGCGAGTCGGTCGCTCGCGAACCGGCCTCCGGCATCCCAGCCGACCTGGCCAGCGACGAACACCAGGCGGCCACGGGCGGCGATGCCGTTCGCGTAACCGCGGGGGGGAGTCCAGCCCGGGGGCTGCAGGGTTTGATGACTCATCGTGTCCTCGATCGGATCGGTTCCCACCGGATCAATGCAGCAGTTCACGCGCGATGATCAGCTTCTGCACCTCGCTCGCGCCCTCGTAGATGCGCAGCGCACGGATCTCGCGATACAGTCGTTCGACGACCTCCCCGCTGCGCACGCCGCGGCCCCCGTACAACTGCAGCGCACGGTCGATGATGCGCTGCGCCTCTTCGGTCGCGACCAGCTTCGCGATCGCCGCGGCGCGGGTGACCGGCGCGCCGCGGTCGCGCAGCCAGGCCGCGCGGTAGGTGAGCAGTCGCGCGGCATCGAGCGCCGCCGCCATCTCGGCGAGCGAGGCCTGGGTCAGCTGAAAGTCGCCGAGGAGACGGCCGAACATCGGGCGCGCTCGAGCGCGCGCGAGCGCTTCGTCGAGCGCCCGCTGAGCGAAGCCGACCGCGGCGGCCGCCACCGAGGTGCGGAACACGTCGAGCGTGCGCATCGCGATCTTGAAGCCCTCGCCTTCGGCACCGATGCGCCGCGTCGCGGGGATCCGGCACGCCTCGAACCGCAATTCGGCCAGCGGGTGTGGCGCGATCACGTCGATGCGCTCCGCGACGCGAAACCCCGGATCCGTCGGTTCGACGACGAACGCGCTGATGCCTTGCGCCGCGATCGTGCCGTCGGCGCGGCGCTCCCCGGGCGCGGTCCGCGCGAACACGCAATAGAAGTCCGCGATGCCGCCATTCGAGATCCACGTCTTGGTGCCGTCGAGGACGTAGTCGTCCCCGACCCGCCGCGCCGCGCAGCGCATCGCGGCGACGTCCGAACCGGCTTCGGGCTCCGACAGCGCGAACGCCGCGAGCGCCTCGCCGGCCGCAACGCGCGGCAGATAGCGGGCGCGCAGGGGCGCATCGGCCGCGAGCGACAGCGCACCGCTCCCGAGCCCCTGCATCGCGAACGCGAAGTCCGCGAGTCCGTCGGCCGACGCGAGCGTCTCGCGCACGAGGCAGATCGCCCGGGCATCCCAGTCGGTGAGCGCGCCGCCGTCGGCCGCCCGCACGCAATAGCGGGTCAACCCAGCCCGGCCGAGCGCCCGCACGAGGTCCCGGCACCGCCGGTCGACCGAGTCGCGATCCTCCGCGTGGTGAGGCCCCGCGAGCTCGTGCGCGGCGAACGCGCGCGCGCGCGCTGCGAGCTCGCGGTGCTCCGGTCCGAAGAACGGCCAGTCCAGCGGATCCTCGGTGCTCGTC
This sequence comes from Gammaproteobacteria bacterium, assembly GCA_028870355.1. Taxonomy (GTDB): domain Bacteria; phylum Pseudomonadota; class Gammaproteobacteria; order Steroidobacterales; family Steroidobacteraceae; genus Bog-1198. The sequence continues at coordinate 4,165 of JAGWPU010000037.1, forward strand.
ATCAGTTGCCCTCGAACGCCGGCGCACGCTTCGCGGCAAACGCTTCGTACGCGCGCCGGAAGTCCTCGGTCTTCATGCAGATCGCCTGCGCCTGCGCCTCGGCCTCGATCGCCTGCTCGACGCTCATGTTCCACTCCTGGTGCAGCATCGTCTTGGTCATCGCGTGCGCGAACGTCGGACCGGTCGCGAGCCCGGTCGCGAGCGCCGTCGCCGTCGCGAGCAGCTGGTCGGGCGCGACGATCGAGTGGTAGAAGCCCCAGCGCTCCCCCTCCTCGGCAGCGAGCGCCCGTCCGGTGTACAGCAGGTCCGCCGCGCGCCCCTGGCCGACGAGCCGGGGCAGCAAGGTGCACGCGCCCATGTCGCAACCCGCGAGACCGACCCGGGTGAACAGGAACGCGGTCCGGGCGGCCGGCGTCGCGATCCGCAAGTCGCTCGCGAGCGCGATCATCGCTCCCGCGCCCGCACAGACCCCGTCGACCGCCGCGATCACCGGCTGCGGACACAGCCGCATCGCCTTCACGAGATCCCCGGTCATCCGGGTGAACGCGAGCAGTTCCGGCATGCTCATTCGCGTGAGCGGCGCGATGATCTCGTGCACGTCGCCACCGGAACAGAAGTTGCCGCCCGCGCCGGCGACGACGACGGCACGCACGTCCGCCGCGCCGACGAGCGCCCGGAACAGATCGCGAAGCTCCGCGTACGACTCGAACGTCAGCGGGTTCTTGCGTTCCGGACGGTTCAACGTGACGTAGCCGACGCGCGCTTCCACGCGCCACAGGAAGTGTCGCGGCGTGTAGGCGCCGAAGTCTTCGCGCGCACCCTTCATCGGTCGATCTCCTGTTCGTCGAGCCCACGGGCAGAGGTCTTCAGTCTCGCGAGCAAGGCCGCGAGCTCGGCGATCTCGCGGTCGCCCAGCTCCGCGAAGATCTCGATGATCCAGCGCTCGTGCCGGTCGGCCATCGCGCGGAACTGCCGGCGCCCCGAGTCGGTGAGCCGCAGGAGCGACGCCCGACCGTCGCGAGGGTCGGCGATCCGCCGGATGAGCCCTTCCCGCTCGAGCGAGTCCGCGATCCCGGTAACGTTGCCGCCGCTCACCATCATCCGGCGCGACGCCTCGCCCATCTTCAGGCCGTCCGGTGCTCGATGCAGCTGCGCCATCAGGTCGAAGCGCGGCAGCGTCGTGTCGAACTGATCCTCGAGCTTGCGGCGCACGCGTCTCTCGATCAGGTTCGTGGTCGCGAGCAGTCGCAGCCACAGCCGCAGCGCCGCGTGATCGGTCGGTCCCGCGCGCGTCTCGAGATCGAGGAGTGCATCGGCCGGCCCGGCCGCGGTGGAGCCCCGTGCCATCGTCAGAGGACCTCGCCGCCGGCGACCGGGAGCGCCTGGCCGGTGATCGCCTCGGCGCCGGGGCAGCAGAGCCACGACACCGCGTTCGCGACCTCCTCCGGTCGCACCAGCCGCTGCTGCGGGTTGCGCGCGACCAGCGCGCCGAGTGCATCCGCCTCGCTCCGGCCGGTCTTGCGGTGGATGTTCGCGACCGCCTCCTTGACGAGATCCGTGTCCGTGAATCCCGGACAGACCGCGTTGACCGTGATGTTCCGTGGCGCGAGCTCGATCGCGAGCGCGCGGGTGAGTCCGACCAACGCGTGCTTCGCCGCGCAGTACGCGGCGCAATACGCGTAGCCCGTGAGCCCGGCGGTGCTCGCGACGTTCACGATCCGTCCGAAGCCCGCGTCGAGCATCGCCGGCAGGGCCGCACGGATGCAGTGATAGGCGCCGGTCGCGTTCACCTCGAGCATCCGCTGCCACAGTGCCGCATCGGTTCGCGCGAACGCGGCGCTCGACGCCTCGCCGGCATTGTTGATCAGCAGGTGGATCTCCCCGTGACGCTGTCGCGCGCGCTCGAACGCGGCCTCGATCTGCGCCGGATCGGTCACGTCCGCGGCGACCGCGATCGCCCCTGCGCCGATGCGTTCCGCGGCCGCGTCGAGACGCCCGCGGTCGCGACCGAGCAAGCTCACCGCGGCGCCCTGCGCCGCGAGCGCCTGCGCGATCGCCGCACCGATCCCGCGGCCTGCGCCGGTCACGAGCGCGTGACGGTTCGCGAGCGGAGCGCTCATCGGACGGCGCCGCCGGCGACGGGCGGGTCGCCACGCGCCCCGCTGGCGAGCAAGGCCTCTCGTTGCCAGCGCGCTTCGAGCGGCGCCTTGCCGGCCCGGTAGGGCTTCGGCCACTCGATCTCGGCGTAGCCGATGCGCGCGGCCTCGGTGAGCGTCCACGCGGGATTCGCGAGGTGCGGCCGGGCAATCGCGCACAGATCCGCGCGGCCCGCGGCGATGATGCTGTTCACGTGATCGGCTTCCGAGATCGCCCCGACCGCGATCGTCGGCACGTCGGCCTCCTGGCGGATGCGATCCGCGAACGGTGTCTGGAACATGCGCCCGTAGACGGGACGCTCCCGCTTGCTGACCTGCCCCGAGGAGCAGTCGATCAGGTCGGCACCGGCATCGCGGAACGCGGCCGCGATCGCGACCGCGTCCGCCGGGGTCGTCCCGCCGTCGACCCAGTCGTGCGCGGAGATCCGCACCGAGATCGGCCGGTCCGCCGGCCAGGCGGCGCGCACCGCCTCGAATACCTCCAGCGGATAGCGCAGCCGCGCGTCGAGCGCGCCGCCCCAGGCGTCACCGCGACGGTTCGTGAGCGGCGACAGGAAGCTCGACAGCAGATAGCCGTGCGCGCAATGCAGTTCCAGCCAGTCGAACCCGGCGGCCGCGGCCCGCCGCGTCGCCGCGACGAACTGCTCGATCACCGCGAGCATGTCGGCCCGCTCCATCGCGCGCGACCACTGGCTCACCCCGTCGAGGTACTGTTGCGGGGAAGCGGACAGGAGCGGCCAGTTCGGTTCGCCGTCCTCCGGATGCAGCGGCTGATCGATTCCGTCCCAGCCGCGGCGCGTCGAGCCTTTCGCACCCGAGTGCCCGAGCTGCACCCCGATCTTCGCGTCGGAATTCCGATGGACCCAGTCGACGATGCGCGCCCAGGCCGCGCCCTGGGCGTCGTCGTAGAGGCCCGGGCAGCCCGGCGTGATCCGGCCCGCGGCGCTGACGCAGGTCATCTCCGTGATCACCAGGCCCGCCCCGCCGGTCGCCCGCGCGCCGAGGTGCACGAGATGATACTCGCCGGGGACGCCGTCGACGGCCGAATACTGGGCCATCGGCGACACGACGACCCGGTTCTTGAGCGTGGTTCCGCGCGCCCGGTACGGCGTGAACATCGGCGGGATCGGCCGCGCGGACGCGGGCCGCGTGACGCCCGCGCGCTCGGCGAACCAGCGCTCGTAGCCCTCGAGCCAGGCCGGATCGCGCAGCCGCAGGTTCTCGTGGCTGATCCGCTGGCTGCGGGTGAGCAGCGAATACATCAGCTGTTCCGGCTCGAACTGATCGCAGTAGCGTTCGCCGCAGACCTCGAACCACTCCATCGCGTTCCAGGCGGCGTTCTGCAGCCGCGCGACGTCGGTCGACCGCGCCGCCTGGTAGCGCGCGAGCACCTCGGGGATCCGTGCCGGTTCGTCGCCGAGCTCCCGGAAGCGGTCGACGAGTTCGATCGCATCTTCCAGTGCGAGCTTCGTTCCCGACCCGATCGCGAAATGCGCGGTGTGGACCGCGTCGCCCATCAGCACGACGTGGCTGCGGCCGTTGAAGTGAGACCATCGTTCGCACGTCACGCGCTGGAAGTTGAGCCACGCCGAGCCGCGCAGGTGCCGCGCGTTGGTGAGGAGCCGCGCGCCGCCGAGGTGTGCCGCGAACAGGGTCTCGCAGAAATCGATCGACTGGTCCTGGGTCGCCCGGTCGAGACCGTGCGCCGCCCAGACGGATTCCGGGCATTCCACGATGAAGGTGCTGGTATCCGCGTCGAACTGGTAGACGTGCGCCTGGAACCAGCCGTGCTCGGTCTTCTCGAACAGGAACGTGAACGCATCGTGCGCCCGCCGCGTGCCGAGCCAGATGTAGCGATTCGGGCGAGCGACCACGTCGGGTCGGAAGTGCGCCGCGTAGCGTTCGCGCACGCGCGAGTGGATGCCGTCGCTCGCGATGATCAGATCGGCATCCGGGAACTCGGTGTCGGCGTCGACCTCGCGCTCGAAGACCAACCGCACGCCGAGGTCCTCGCAGCGTCGCTGCAGGATGTTCAGCAGCTGCTTGCGGCCGATCCCGACGAACCCGTGGCCCCCGGAACGGATCACGCGGCCCTTGAACCGCAACTCGATGTCGTCCCAGTGGTTGAACGCGCGCTCGACCGACTCGGCGGTCTCGGGGTCGGCGCGGCGCATGTTCGCGAGCGTCGCATCCGAGAACACGACCCCCCAGCCGAACGTGTCGTACGGGCGGTTGCGCTCGATCACCGTGACCTCGTGGCGCGGATCGAGCCGCTTCATCAACAGCCCGAGGTAGAGTCCTGCGGGACCGCCGCCGATGCAAACCACCTTCATGAGACCGGTCTCCCTGTCGCGACCCAGATACTTTAATCCTAAAGCTTTAAATGTCAAGTAATTGGCCGCAGGCGCGGCGCCTTGCCGGCCGCGGAACGCGAGTGCATGCTGGGGGCCCTCGGTGGCCGCGCACCCTGCGCCGCCGACACGACCCGGCAGGAATGAGGAACGCGCGATGGCGGCTTTTCAACGCGAGGTACTGGTCCGCTTCGGCCACTGCGACGCCGCCGGCTGGGTGTTCTATCCCCGCTATTTCGAGATGATCAGCGACTTCGTCGAGGATTGGTTCGAAGAGGGCCTCGAAGCGAGCGCCCCGGGGCTGTTCCACCACAAGCAGTTGCTGACGCCCTCGGCCCACTTCACGGTGGACTTCCCGCGCCCGACGCGCTACGGCGACCGGCTGACGTTCAAGCTCTGGACCATCAAGGTCGGGCGGAGCTCTTGCGAGGTGCGCATCGAGGCGTCGTTCCACGGCGAGTTGCGGATGCAGGTGCGCCAGGTGCTGGTATTCATCCGCGCGAACGACGGCCGGCCCACGCCGATCCCGCCGGAGATCGTCGGACGCATGAAGCGGTTCGTGCTCGAGCCGACGGAACTGCCGCCGCTCGCACCGCCCGTCGCGCACAAGAAGAAGCGCGGCTGAGCGCCACGGCGGGAGCCGGCCCGGCGAAGGCCGACCCGTAACGCGGATCCGGCGCCGCAGATCCCGCGACACCCCGCGGGGAATCAGATCACGTTCATCTCCTGCAGCGGCCGATCGTCCGCCCACCGCGTGACGTCGAGCGCCGACAGATCGAGCGTGCGATAACGGCCGAACAGGATCCGTTCGGCGAGTCCGCGCGCGACGACCGGCGCCTGCTGCAGGCCGTGGCCGGAGAAGCCGTTGATGAACCACAGGCGAGGATGATCCGGCAGCGTGCCGAGCAAGCCGTTCTGATCGAAATCGTTCATCTCGTAGTAGCCCGCCCAGGCGCCGCGAAGCCGCGCCGATTCGAACGCCGGAATGCGCTCCGCGAGCGCGGGCCACAGCACCGATTCGAATCCGGCGTAATCCGGCTCGAGCGGGGCGCCGTCTTCGTCCGGGGTCGGAGGATATCCCGCGATGTAGTACGCCCCTTCCGGACGGATCCAGAACCCGCTCGGGTCGATCAGCAGCGGCAGTCCGGCGAGTCGGCTCGGGCAATCGATCACGTACACGGTCCGCCGCCGCGCGGAGACCGGCAACTCGATGCCCGCCCAGCGCGCGACGGTCCGTGCCCAGGGGCCGGCCGCATTCACGATCGCCGCGCTGCGAACGATGCGCCCGTCCGCGAGGCGGATCCCGTCGAGATGCGGGCCCGATCCGCTGAATCCGACCGCTTCACCCCGCAGATAGCGCGCTCCTTGCGCGCGCGCCTGGCTCGCGAATGCCGCGAGGAGCCCGGGGCCGTCGAACCAGCCCTCGCCGCGCAGCCCGAGCGTGCCGAGCGCGAGGTCGTTTGCCGCGAGCCACGGAAACCGCGCCGCAAGGTCCGCGCGCTCCAGGCGCGCGACCTCGACGCCGAGCGCGCGCTGTCGCCGCCAGCGCGCCTGCAAGCGTTCGGCACCCGCCGCGGTCGCCAGGTACAGGTAACCCGACTCGCGCAACCCCAGGCTCGCGGCGGATCGATCGAGATGCCGTTGCGCATCGCGCAGGAACGCGATGCTCGCCTGGGAGATGCGGACGTTGATCTCGGTCGTGTACTGCTGGCGAATCCCGGCGGCGGAGAGCGCGGAGGATGCGCGCGCATAGCTCGGGTCCCGTTCGACGACGACCACCACGCAGCGCGGATCGAGCCGCGTGATCCAGAACGCCAGCGCCGATCCCATGATCCCGCCGCCGACGATCGCCACGTCGGCGCTGAGGGTCGCCTCGCTCATCCGCTGCGCCGGCACCGAATCCGCCAACGCGGCAGTCAAGGCCGCCCGGTCGACGTCTGCGGATCGTGTCCCTTCTGGCGTGTTCGCATGTCCGGCCCCCTCGCGATCGACGCGATTCTAGCGACAGGCGGCCTCCGTTGCTCGTCCGTGAGGCCGGCGCGAGCGGGCGGCGGTGCGCTAGAATCCGACTGAACTCGCGGGCCGCCCACGCCCTCTAATGGCGGAACGATGGCCGAATGAGGAATGACTATCATGCGCTTTCGCATCCCCTCCGTTGCGCCGTCCGAGATCACCCCGCCGCAGACCTACTTCGGGCGGCGGGCGTTCCTCGCCGGCGCCCTCGCCGCGGCCGGCGCCACGCTCGGCCGCGCGAACGCGGCGGTGCTGCCGCCGACCGCGGGAGCGCCGCTCGCCTTTACACCGGACCCGGCCGATTCCGTCGACGCCCTGGTGCACGCGCCGAGCCAGAACGAGACCCCGAACACCTGGGACCAGATCACCCACTACAACAATTTCTACGAGTTCGGCACCAGCAAGACCGATCCGGCGGAATACGCCGGCCAGCTGCAGGTCCGGCCGTGGAACGTCGCAGTCGCCGGCGAAGCCGAGGTCACCGGCCGCTTCGCGCTCGAGGACTTCGTGAAACCCTATGCGCTCGAGGAGCGCATCTACCGGTTCCGTTGCGTCGAGGCCTGGTCGATGGTGATTCCCTGGGTCGGATTTCCCCTCGCCCAACTGCTCCGGCAATTCAAACCCACCTCGCGGGCCAGATACGTGGCGTTCGACACCCTGTATCGCCCGAGCCAGATGCCGGGCCAGCGGGTCCCGGTGCTGAAGTGGCCCTACGCCGAGGGGTTGCGGATCGACGAGGCGATGCACCCGCTCACGTTCATGGTCGTCGGCCTGTACGGGCGCGTGCTGCCGAACCAGAACGGGGCGCCGCTGCGCCTGATCGTTCCGTGGAAATACGGCTTCAAGAGCATCAAGTCGATCGTGCGCATCGTGTTCACCGAACGGCAGCCGCTGACCACGTGGAGCGAGGCGGCGCCGAACGAGTACGGCTTCTACGCGAACGTGAACCCGGCCGTGCCGCACCCGCGCTGGAGCCAGGCGACCGAGCGGCGGATCGGCAATCCGTTCTTCCACGAGCGCCAGGACACGCTGCCGTTCAACGGCTATGCGAACGAGGTCGCGAGCCTGTACACCGGCATGGATCTGCGTCGATATTTCTGACGATGGTCGATGCGCCGAATTCACCGCGCCGCGGGCTGACCGTCGAGCACGGCTATCGCTGGATCGTGAAGCCGCTCGTGTTCGTCGCGGCGCTCGCGCCGCTCGCGTGGATGGTCTGCGGGCTGTTCGGATGGTTCGGCTTCAGCGCCGGCGTGGATCCGGTGAAGTTCCTGGAACTCGAGAACGGCAAGACCGCGCTCATCCTCATCCTGCTCACGCTGACGGTCACACCGGTGCACGACCTCGCCCGGCGACTGCAGCTGCTGCGGTTGCGGCGGATGCTCGGTCTGTTCGGATTCTTCTATGCGCTCGTGCACTTCGGCGTGTACGTCGCGCTGGACGTCGACTTCGACTGGCGCATGGTCGGTGCGGACATCGTGAAGCGCCCGTACATCACCGTGGGCTTCACCGCGCTCGTGCTGCTGGTGCCACTGGCGGTGACCTCGACGAGCCGGATGATGCGCCGGCTCGGTCGCCGCTGGACCCGGCTGCACCGGTTGATCTACGCGATCGCGGCGCTCGGGATCTGGCACTACTACTGGCAGGAGAAGATCGACGTGCGCACGCCGATCCGCTA
>JAGWPU010000038.1 GCA_028870355.1 Gammaproteobacteria bacterium
GGGACGATCGGCGCCCGCGGTTGCTGAGGCGCCGGCGCGGGTCGAGTTCGCGACGAACCGGGTGGTCGTGTCGCCGCGAGATCCGGTCGCGCGCGTGGTGGTGGAGCGTGCGGGAACCCTGCGTTCGGCGGTTCGCTTCCGCTGGCAGATCGAACCCGGTACCGCGCACCCGGACAAGGATTACTCGGTCGTCGGCCCATACGACGTCGCGATGAGCCGGGGCCGCCGGCGCGTCGACCTCCTGATCCCGATCGTGTTCGACCCGATGCGGCTGCGGCCAGTGAATTTCTACGTGACCCTCGCGCCGGCCGGTCCCGGGCTTCGGGTCGGGCCTCGCACGATCACTCGGGTCACGATCTTGCCGTCGCGTTAGATCCTTGCGGTCGCGCGAGCCGCTGGCGGCGGCTCTATCGGTGCGGGTTGATGGGCTCTCCGGTCGCTATCCGGTATGGGTTCGGCCAGCCGAGCGGGTACGCGGGCAGATCGACGCGCGTCGAGTGCACCCGGTGCGCCGAGGACCGCGAGAACCGCAACCGGCCGGCGTCCGCCGGTCAACCGCGCGCGCGGCGATGCGTTGTCTGCCGGTACCGGATGGTCACTCGGAGAGGGTCATGTCGAACGTTCGAACGGCGATCGCCGTGCTCGCCCTCGGGTCCTGCTTCACGCTGGCCGCATGCGTCGCCGCGCCACCCCGGTACGCGGTCGCGGGGTCGGTCTGGGTCGCACCGCCCGCACCGCGCGTCGAGGTGGTCGGCGCACCGCCCTACCCGGGTTACTTCTGGATCGCGGGCTACTGGCGCTGGGCGCCACGCGGCTACGTCTGGGTTCGCGGCCATTGGGCGTCGCCGAGGCCGGGCTTGCGCTGGGTGCCGCGACACTGGGTGCGCACCCGACGGGGCTGGCGGCTGATCGGCGGGCGCTGGCGGCGCGACTGATCCGGCGGGCATCCCGGCGCCGTTCGCGGACCCGTCGCGGCGGATCGGTGCGCGCCTCGCGCGTCCTGGACAATTCGCGGCGCTTCCCGTATTGGTGTCGTCATGGCCACCGAGTCGTCCGGCGACGCCGCGCGGTATGCGAAGAACCTTCGCGACGAACTCGACGGCGCCGCGCTGTACGCCGCGCTCGCGGCCGCGGAGCGCGATCCCTTGCGCAAGGATTTGTTCGCCCAGTTGTCCGAGGCCGAATCGGCGCATGCCGAGGTCTGGCGGCGCAAGCTCGCGGATGCGGGCGCCGTCGCGCCCGCGTTCAGACCGAGGTGGCGTACGCGGATTCTCGGTCGCCTGGCGAGAGCGTTCGGGCCGGCGTTCGTGCTGCCGACGATCGCGGCCGCCGAATACGCCGACCGGAACAAGTATGCCGGCCAGACGGACGCGGCGCCGCTCGCGGCCGAGGAACGAGGACACGCGGCGGTGATTGCCGCGGCGTCGGGACCCGGATGGCGGCCCGGCGCCGAAGTCGGCCGCGCCGAGCCCTGGCATCGGGGGATGTCGGGCAACAATCTGCGCGCGGCGGTTCTCGGGGCGAACGACGGCCTGGTATCGAACTTCTGTTTGATGATGGGCGTTGCGGGCGCCGGCACGGCGCCGCGTACGATGCTCTTGTCGGGACTCGCGGGGCTGATCGCTGGCGCATGCTCGATGGCGCTCGGCGAATGGCTGTCGGTGAGCAACGCGCAGGATCTCGCGAAGACCCAGCTTGCGAAGGAACGCGAGGAAATCGAACAGACGCCCGAGGCGGAGCAGCACGAGCTCGCGCTGATCTATCAGGCGAAGGGGCTGCCGAAGGCGGACGCGCAACGCCTCGCGGCGCAGATCATGCAGAGCGGTCCGGCCGCGCTCGACACCCTCGCGCGCGAAGAGCTCGGCATCGACCCGGACGAACTCGGTGGCAATCCCTGGTCGGCGGCGGGAGTTTCCTTCGGCTTGTTCGCGCTCGGGGCGCTGGTGCCCGTGCTGCCTCTGACGTTCCTCGGCGGCCGATCCGCCATCGTCGCGAGCATCGCCGCGAGCGGCGCCGCGCTCGTGTTGATGGGCGCGCTGGCGTCGCTCTTCAATGGTCGTTCCGCCACCTATTCCGCCGCACGGCAGCTGCTGCTCGGCGCGGCGGCGGCGGCGGTGACCTACGGCGTCGGCGCACTGGTCGGTGCGTCGCTCGGTTGATCGATCGCCGAGGAGGGCTCCGCTCAGCGTCTGAGTGCTTCAGGAGGACCCGGGCGGCGCGTACACGATCTCGGTGCGCGCACTGAACCGGTACAGGTCCTCTTCCCCGCAATGCGGACAACGGATCGCGCTCAACGGGTCGCCGAAGTCGGCACCCGACCCCGCGCCGGCCAGTGACGCCGGGGTCAGCGCGATCGGGCGGCCGCAGCCGCGATTCTTGCAGAGCCAGCCGGTGTAGGCCTGATTCGGGATCAGTTCGGCGACCCGAAGGACCTCGACGTGCCGTATCGGTGCCGACGTCGACGACTTTCGTGCCGGGGTACCCCGTCCCTTGTGCGTACGCTTGATGGCCATGCTCGTCCCGAGGTTGCGATTCCGTTGCGGATCCGGGAGGAGCCTACGCTCCGCCGAGGGCGCCTGCCAATCTCGATCGGGATCGTCACGCGGAACGGTTCGCGGCGGCGTCGTTCCCCATCCCCGTGGCGAACTTCAAGTCAATAAGTTCGAGTAGATAATCAAATATGTTGCTAGAGATATAAGTCGTAATAATTTGATAAATAACAATAAAAATATCAATTAACTACCCGATCGAGATTGGTGCCTTATTGCCTTGAAAAATTGGGAGATTTAGACAAATATTATCCTGGAATGGCGGGATAAATATAAGATTTATTTTTAATAAACAATGAAATACGAGCGTTTTCTAGAATATTGGTTTAAAAGCCCCCTGCCGTCACCACCGAGCACCGCGTTCAGGCCCGCGGCCGGGTCTCGACGAAGCGCGCCTTGTGGTCGGGCGAGATCGGCTCGGCCTTGGCCTTGCGCCACACGTCGTAGAGCATCAGGCTCGCGGTCAAGGTGCCGAGCGTCGCGAAATACGCGCGCGGGCCGAATGCCGAGAACAAGCCGCCCATCACCAGGGGTCCGAACGCGGCCGCGGTCCCGTTGATCCGCAGCAGCTTGCTGCTCGCGGCGACCATCTCCGACGGATCGAGCTTGTCGTTCACGTGGGAGATCGACTGCGAGTACAGCGTGAGCGCCGCGCCGCTGAACAGTGCGGCGAGCACCAGGAGCGCCGGGTGCGGGATCCGCGGGAACGCGACGATCGTCGCGGCGACGCCGGTCGCGATCGTGCACACGATCGCGATCAGCGTGCGCCGGTCCATCCGGTCGGAGAGCCGCCCGATCGGATACTGCGTCACCACCGCCGCGAGAATGCTGACCGACATGAACGCGGCGACCTGGGTGATCGACAGGCCGCTGAGGCGCGCATACACGGTACCCATCGAGAAGATGATCGAGGAGATCAGCCCGGCGACGGTGACGCCGGCCACCCCGAGGGGGGCATCCCGGTACAGGTCCCGCAGGCGCACCCGCCGTGGCAGCGCGACCTCGGGTGCCTGCTGGGCCGACAGCACGATCGGAACCATCGACGCGGAGATCAGCAACGAGACCATCATGAACGGCAGCGGCGTCGCCGGGCTCCAGGGCACCAGCAGGAATTGCGCGGCGCCGAGCCCCACGTACAGCACCGCCATGTAGATCGCAAACAGCCGGCCGCGGGTCTCGCGGCTCGCGCGGTCGTTGAGCCAGCTCTCGGCGACGACGTAGATGCCGGCGAAGCACAGGCCCGACAGCAGGCGCATCACCGCCCAGGTCACGGGCTCGACGAACGCGCCGTGCACCAGGGCGACGCCCGAGGCAACCGCCGCGAGCGCCGCGAACGCCCGGATGTGTCCGACCCGGCGCACCATCCGGGGCGTCGCGACCGTGCCGAACAGGTACCCGACGTAATAGCAGGACATGATGAGTCCCGTGACGGTCGGCGGGAACCCCTCGATCGTCGCGCGCACCCCGAGGAGCGAACTCTGCAGGCCGGATCCGAGCATCAGGATGCCCATGCCGAGCAGCAGGGGCCAGGTCGCATTGAGTTCGCGAATGGGCATGATTTGCGATTCCACCGGCTGAGGGAACGTGATCGCGCGCGTCGAGCGCGTACCTTACGACAAGTGCACGACGCCGCGGCGTTCCGGCGCCTTAAGACTGCGTTAATCGGTTCGGGGATCGCCGGCTTGATTATTGTCCGGGGGGTCAGTACGGTACGGGACCGACCATCGGGCTGGCGGACGGAGGGCGAGGTGGAACCGGGTGTGGCTTGGTCGCCGGAAATCGCGCGCGCGGTCGCGGCACAGTTCGATCTGTTGCATCTGCCGCCGGACTTCCACGCGAATCCCTACCCCTACTACGACGCGCTGCGGACCCACGAACCGGTCAAGCGCTTCGACGACGGCTCCTGTTTCCTGACCCGCTACGAGGACCTCGTCCGCGTCTACCGCGACACGAAGCGCTTCAGCTCCGACAAGAAGCGCGAGTTCCTGCCGAAGTTCGGCGACACACCGCTCTACGAACATCACACCACGAGCCTCGTGTTCCGTGATCCACCGGTGCACACGCAACTGCGACGGCTGATCGGCGGTGCGCTGACGCCGCGGCACGTCGCCGTGATGGAACCGGGTCTGATCGGGCTGGTCGACAGCTTGCTCGATCGGATCGCGCAGCGGGAAACGATCGACCTGATCGACGATTTCGCCGGTGCGATCCCGGTCGAGATCATCGGCAACCTGCTCGGCGTACCGCGGGAGGATCGCGGGCCGCTGCGCGGGTGGTCGCTCGCGATCCTCGGTGCGCTCGAGCCGACGCTCAGCGAGGCGGCGGCGGCGCTCGGGAACGCCGCGGTGCGCGAAATGCTCGCGTATCTGGAGGGATTGGTCGCGGACCGGCGCGCCCACCCGGGCGATCCGGAAACCGACGTGCTGACCCGGCTGATCCTCGGCGAGAACGACGGCGAACGCCTCGGCATGAAGGATCTGCTGCACAACTGCATCTTCCTGCTGAATGCCGGTCACGAGACGACGACGAACCTGATCGGCAACGCGCTGGTCCTGCTGTGCGAGTGGCCGGAAGCACGGCGCTTGCTGATCGAGCGGCCGGAGGCGATCGAGACCGCGGTCGAGGAGTTCCTGCGCTTCGAGAGCTCGAATCAGCTCGGCAACCGGATCACGACCGGCCCGGCCGAGATCGGCGGCGTCGAGATGCCCGCGGGCACGCGGATCTGGCTGTGCATCGGCGCCGCGAATCGCGACCCGCAGAAGTTCCCGGACCCGAACCGGCTCGATCCCCTGCGCACGCCGAATCGCCATCTCGCGTTCGGTTCCGGGCCGCATCAGTGCGTCGGTCTCACGCTCGGACGGCTCGAGGCCCGCGTCGCGATCTCGCGCTTCCTGCAGCGCTTTCCACGATATGGGCTCGCCGGGCCGCCGGTCCGCGGCGGCCGCGTCCGGTTCCGCGGGTTCGTGCACGTGCCCTGCCGGTTGAACCCGGGTGCGGCCGTCCCGTCGAACCACGATGTCACGATCACGATCAACGGAGGAATCACATCATGAACGCGCAGATCGATTGGCATGCCCGTGCGCAAGCCCTGAAGTTGCCGAGCCAGGTCCTGATCGACGGCAAATTCGGGTCCGCGCAGAGCGGCAAGACGTACGAGGTCGTCAGTCCGAGCACCGGTCGCGTGGTCGCGAAGCTGCCGGACTGCGCGGTCGCGGACGTGGATCGCGCGGTCGCCGCGGCGCGGCGCAGCTTCGAATCCGGGGTCTGGTCGAATCTCGCGCCACGCGATCGCAAGAAGCACCTGAAGAAGCTCGCGGAGCTGATCGAGTCGCACCGCGACGAGCTCGCGCTGCTGGATTCGATCACGATGGGCATGCCGATCTCGATCGCGGCGGGCTATTGCGTGCAGTGGGCGATCAACTGCTTCGAGTGGTACGGCGAGGCGATCGACAAGCTCTACGACGAGATCGCGCCGACCGACCGCGGCGTGTTCGCATCGATCACCCGCGAACCCGTCGGCGTGGTCGCGGCGGTGCTCCCGTGGAACTGGCCGACGGGACTCCTCGGCTGGAAGGTCCCGCCGGCGCTCGCGACCGGGAACAGCGTCGTGCTGAAGCCCGACGAACAGACCTCGCTGTCCGCGCTGCGCATCGCGGAGCTTGCGCTCGAGGCCGGCATTCCGCCCGGCGTGTTCAACGTGGTCACCGGGGGACCGGCGGTCGGCGAGGCGATCGGCCGGCACTTGGACATCGACGTCGTCGGGTTCACCGGGTCGACCGAGGTCGGGAAGCTCTTCCTGCGCTACTCGTCCGAGTCGAACATGAAGCCGGTGTGGACCGAGTGCGGTGGCAAGAGCCCGAACATCGTGTTCGCGGACGCCCCGAACCTCGCGGAGGCGGCCCAGGAGTCCGCGCTCGCGATCTTCCTGAACACCGGGCAGATCTGCGCGGCCGGCTCGCGCCTGATCGTCGAGGAGTCGGTGAAGGATCAGGTGCTCGAGATCGTCTCCGCGGTCGGCAAGAGCCTGAAGCCGTCGGATCCGCTGAAGGCGGACACGATGCTCGGGCCGATCGCGAAAGCCTCGCAGCTCGAGCGCGTACTCTCGTACATCTCGATCGGTCGCGAGGAAGGCGCGCAATTGCGCCTCGGCGGCTTGCGCGCGAACGAGGCCTCCGGTGGCTTCTACGTGGAGCCGACGGTGTTCGACCGGGTCGACAACTCGATGCGGATCGCGCAGGAGGAGATCTTCGGACCGGTGCTCTCGACGATCACGTTCAAGACGCCGGAGGAGGCGGTCGCGCTCGCGAACCAGACGACCTACGGCCTCGCGAGCGCGATCTGGACCCGCGATCTCAGCAAGGCGCACAAGGTCTCGCGCGCGATCCGCGCGGGAAGCGTCGCGGTGAACTGCTATGCGGCCGACGCGCACGATGTGACCGTGCCGTTCGGCGGCTACAAGCAGTCGGGCTTCGGCCGAGACAAGTCGCTCCATGCGCTCGACAAGTACGTGCAGTTGAAGACGACCTGGATGAAGCTCTAGGCCGTTGGCGACCGCCGACGCGCCGCGAACGGCGCGAACGGGTCGGGACTTCGTGCCCTACCCGTTCGTGCCCGAGCGATTCTCCGCCGGGTTGCCGCCGCTGCGCGACGGCGTCGACCGGGTGCGTCATCGGGTCGCGATCGTGGGTGCGGGCCCCGTCGGCTACTGTGTCGCGATCGGGCTCGCGGTCCACGGCATCTCGTCGGTCCTGATCGAGGCGGACGATTCGGTCTGCGCGGGCAGCCGCGCGATCTGCATTTCCCGGCGCAGTCTCGAGATCCTCGACCGGCTCGGCGCCCTGCCCGGCTTCCTCGCGACCGGCTTGCCGTGGACCGGCGGGCGCAGCTTCTACCGGGACCGTGAGGTGCTGCGCTTCGCGATGCCGAACGACGCGAACCAGCGGCTGCCGCCGATGCTGAACCTTGCGCAGTACCACATCGAGCAGATCCTGCTCGACCGGGTCCGGGAGCTCGCCGATCGGATCGACCTGCGGTGGCAGACCCGGCTCACCGCGCTCGAACCCCGGGCCGACGGCGTTCGGGCGCGACTCGCGACGCCGCTCGGCGATTACGCGCTCGAGGCCGACTGGGTGGTCGCCGCCGATGGCGGCCGGAGCACGGTGCGCGAATCGCTCGGACTCGCGCTTGCCGGGACCAGTTACGAAGGTCGGTACGTGATCGTCGACGTCGCGATGCCGAGCGACCGGCCGACCGAGCGGCTCGCGTTCTTCGATCCGCCGTGCAATCCGGGCTCCACGGTGCTCGTGCACAAGCAGCCGCAGGACGTGTGGCGGATCGACTATCAGTTGCGCCGTGACGAGGACGCCGAGGCGGCGGTGCGACCCGAGAACGTGCTCCCGCGGGTCGAGAGCCTGCTCGCGATGATCGGCGAGACCGCGGACTGGGCGCCGATCTGGATCTCGTTGTACCGCGCGAACGCGCTCACGCTGGAGCGCTATCGCCACGGGCGCGTGCTGTTCGCCGGCGATGCGGCCCACCTGGTCCCGATCTTCGGGGTTCGCGGTGCGAACTCCGGGATCGACGACGCCGACAATCTCGCGTGGAAACTTGCGGCGGTGTTGCACGGGCACGCGAGCGAACGGCTGCTCGACACTTATTCCGAAGAGCGCGTCGCCGCGGCAAAGGAGAACCTCGGGTACGGCGCGAAGAGCACGGAGTTCATGGCGCCGCCGTCGTTCGCGTTCGAGTGGATGCGCACCGCGGTGCTGGGCCTTGCGGTGCGCCACGAGTCGGTGCGCTCGCTGATCAATCCGCCCCAGACCTCGCCGATCGCTTATACGGATTCTTCGCTGAGCCGCGCGGCCGAATCGTCGCCGGAGTTCGAGACCGGCCCCGCACCCGGCAGCGTGCTCGTGGAAGCCCCGTTGGGAACCCCCGCGCCGGCCGCGCGCGGGACCGAGGCACCCGCGGCGTACCTGACTCAAGTGCTCGGCGATCATTTCACGCTGCTGCATTTCGCACCGGACGGTGTGCTGCCCGCGGATCTCGCGGGGATCGAGGCCGGGATGCGAGCCTGCGGGATCCGGTGGCGCACGGTGGTGCTCGGCGCGGGGACGGACGAGGCGGCCGCGGCGCTGCGGGCCTTGTATGGGGCCAAGCACGGCGCGAGCTATCTGGTGCGGCCCGACGGGCACGTGCTCGCGCGCTGGCGACGGTGCGCCGCGGACGACGTGCGGCGCGCGCTCGCGGGCGTGCTCGATCGCGTGGCTCTGCGGATCGGTGACGGATGAACGCCGACGAGCTCGATGCGCTCTACACGGCGCTGTGTCGCGCGATGACCTCGGTCGGCGAGGCGCAGGCGCCAATCCTGCTCGCGCGCTTCGCGCTGCTCGCGATCGTCGAGATCGCCGATGCGGATCGATTGCGGCAACTGATTGCGGCGGCGGCGGAGGATCTCCCCGACGCGAGTGGTCGAGGGCACACATGATGGGGAAGCGACGAATGCGCGCGTGGGTGAGAGTCGGGCTCGTGGGGCTGATCGGCGTCGCGGGCAGTGCGGTCGCCTCGCACGGCGACTGGCCGACGGTCGGCGGCGGCGGTGCCGGCGCGCATTATTCGCCTCTCGCGGGGATCGATGCGCGCACCGTCGACCGCGTCGGGTTCGCGTGGCAGTTCCGGCTCCCGACCACGCGCGGCCTCGAGGCGACGCCGGTGGTCGTCAACGGCGTGATGTACGTCAGCGGCAACTGGGGCACGGTCTACGCGCTCGACGCCGCAACCGGACGCGAACGCTGGGCGTTCGATCCGCACGTCGACGGGCAGTGGGGCCGGTCGGCGTGTTGCGACGTGGTCAATCGGGGCGTCGCGGTCGCGGACGGCATCGTCTACGTCGCCTCGCTCGACGGCAAGCTGCATGCGCTCGCCGCGGCGACCGGCAAACCGCTGTGGACCGCGGACGTGCTGCCGGTCCGCGGCCGGGCCGCGTTCGAATACTCGATCACGGGAGCGCCGGTGGTCGCCGGACGGCTGGTCGTGATCGGCAGCGGGGGTGCGGATTTCCACGGCGCGCGCGGCTTCGTCGCCGCGTTCGACCGGCGGACCGGGCGCTTGCAGTGGCGCTTCTACACCGTGCCGCGGGACCCGGCGCTGGGTCCGCAGGACCAGGCGCACCTCGACGCCGCGGTCGGTACCTGGAGCCGGCACACCGATTGGAAGGACGGCGGCGGCGGCACCGTCTGGGACGGGATCGCGTACGACCCGGCCCTCGATCTCGTCTTCGTCGGGACCGCGAACCCCTCACCCTACGTGATCGGCAAGGACGAACGCGCCGGCGATGCGCTGTACGCGGCGTCGATCATCGCGATCCACGCGAACACCGGCAAGCTCGCCTGGTATTACCAGGAGGTGCCGGGGGATGGCTGGGACTACGACGCGACCCAGGACCTGGTCCTCGCGCGGCTGCCGATCGGTGGACGCGAGCGCGAGGTGCTGATCCAGGCGGCGAAGGACGGCTTTCTGTACGTGCTCGATCGTAAGACGGGGCACTTGCTGTCGGCCCATCCGTTCGCGTTCGAGAACTGGGCGCGCGGGATCGATCCGAAGACCGGGCGACCGATCCGCAACCCGGCGGCCGATTACGATACCGGCCCGAAGCTCGTGTTCCCGGGCATGACCGGCGCGCACAGCTGGCAGGCGATGGCGTACGACCCGGCGACCCGGCGGGTGTACCTCCCGGTGATCGACGCGCCGATGGTCTATATCCGGACCGCGCATCGTGCCGCCGGACTGATCCAGGGGAGCTTCGAAGTCGCCGGCGTCTTTCCGAAGGACTACGACCCGGGCGCGATGCGCAGCCTGTTCGGACCGCTGCCCTCGCTGGCGCAGCTCGCGCGTCAGGCCGGACACCCCGTCGTCGAGCGCGGGGTGCTGCGCGCGATCGATCCCGTGACCGGACGCTGGGTCTGGAGCGCGCCGGGGAGCAACCTCTGGGACGGCGGCGTGCTCGCGACCGCGGGCGGACTCGTCGTGCGCGGCGACGTCGCCGGGCGACTGAACTTCTATGCGGCGGGCACCGGGCGCCTGCTGCGACGAATCGAGACCGGCAGCTCGATCATCGCCGCGCCGATGACCTATCGCGTGCACGGCGTGCAGTACGTCGCGGTGATGGCCGGCTACGGCGGCGGCACGCTCGCGGACCCGTTTCCACGCGACAGCGCGGCCCGCCGCTACGGGAACGCCGGGCGGCTGCTCGCGTTCAAGCTCGGCGGCGGTGCGGTGCCGATACCGCCGCCGCTCGTGCCCTCCCCGTTCCCGCGACCGCCGCCGCGCCGGGGCAGCGCGGCCGAGATCCGCGAGGGCGCGGTGCTCTACGGTCGCTATTGCGCGCGCTGCCACGTGTTCGGCCAGGGCGTGCTCCCGGACCTGCGTCGCGTCTCGGGTGCGACGCTCGACGACTTCGATCGGATCGTGCGGGGCGGCGCGCTGCGGCCGCTCGGGATGGCGCGCTGGAACGA
>JAGWPU010000039.1 GCA_028870355.1 Gammaproteobacteria bacterium
GAGCCGTGCGGCGAGCCAGGCGACCAGCGGGGTCTTGCCGGCCCCGCCGACGGTGAGATTGCCGACGACGACGACCGGTCGCGCGACGCGCCGGGACTCGAGCCAGCCGCGCCGGTACGCGCGCCGGCGCAGCGCCCCGACCGCGCGGTAGAGCCACTCGGCGGGCACCAGCGCGGCCGGTGCGCGGGATCCGTACCAGAGGTGATTCAGCCGGGCCTGCGCGGACATCGCCGGTGCCGCGCCCGCTCAGGCGTCGAACTGCATGCCGTGCAGCGCCGCATACACCCCGCCCGCGGCGAGGAGTTCCCGGTGCGTGCCGGTCTCGACCACGCGGCCGCGGTCGAGCACGATGATCCGGTCGGCGTTCTCGACCGTCGAGAGACGGTGCGCTATGACCAGCGTGGTGCGTCCGCGCATCAGCGTCGCGAGCTCCTGCTGCACGCGCCGCTCCGATTCGTTGTCGAGCGCCGCGGTCGCCTCGTCGAGGATCAGCACCGGTGAGTCCTTCAGGAGCGCGCGCGCGATCGAGATCCGCTGCCGCTGCCCGCCGGAGAGGTTCAGGCCCCGGTCCGCGAGCGGGCTGTCGAGCCCCTGCGGCTGGGCCTCGACGAACTCGGCGATGTTCGCCGCGCGCGCGGCCGCGAGGATCTCCTCGTCGCTCTTGCCGACCGCGTTGAACGCGATGTTGTTGCGGATCGTGTCGTTGAACAGCACGACGTCCTGGCTCACGAGGCTCACCTGCGAGCGCAGGTCGCCGAGCCGGTACTCGCGCACGTCGTGGCCGTCGAGCAGCACCGTGCCCTGCTGCACGTCGTAGAACCGTGGGACGAGGCTCACCAGCGTCGTCTTGCCGCTGCCCGAGCGGCCGACGATCGCGACGGTCTCGCCGGCGCGGACCCGGAAGCTCACGTCGAGGAGCACCGGCCCCTTGTCCTCGGCGTATTCGAAACGTACGTTGCGGAACTCGACGTCGCCGCGCGCGCGCTCGAGCCGGCGCGTACCGCCGCGATCCTCGGCCGCGTGGTCGATGATCTCGAACACGCTGTCGCCGGCGGCGATCCCCTGTTGCAGCGGGCCGCTGATGTTCACCAGACGCCGCAGGTGCGGCGGGATCATCATCGCGGCCGCGAGGAAGCCGATGAACACGTCGATCCCGAGCCCGTGCGCGAACACCTGCCGCTCGGCGACGTACAGCACGCTCGCGAGCGCGATCGAGGCGATCAACTGCACGATCGGATTGCTCATCGCGCTCGCGAGCACGAGCTTCATGTTCGAGCGCCGGTTCGACTCGTTCACGCGCTCGAAGCGCTCGATCTGGTGATCCTCGGCGCCGAAGATCTTGATCAGCCGGTGCGCATCGATCGCCTCCTTCGCGACGCGGGTGATGTCGCCCATCGAGCTCTGGATCCGCGCGCTGTAGCGGCGAAAGCTCCGGTTCGCGACCTGCATCAGCCAGCCGATCGGCGGCGCGGCCGCGATGCAAAAGAGCGCGAGCCGCCAGTTCCAGTAGAAGAGGTACGCGACCAGCCCGACGACGCTCAGGGAGTCGCGGATCAGCGAGACCGACGCGTTGGTCGCCGCCGCGGCGACGAGCTCGGTGTTGTAGGTGAGTTTCGACAGCAGGTGTCCGGACTGCTGGCCGTCGAGGAACGCGGACGGCAGCCGCAGGTAGTGCGCGAACACGTCGTGGCGCAGCTGCTTGATCACCTGCCGGCCGACCCACCCGGGGAAGTAGTTCGACGCGAAATCGCCGATCCCGCGGACCACGAACAGCCCGACGACGCCGAACGGGATCGTCCACAGCACGCGCGGATCGTGCGTGAGGAAGGTGCCGTGGGTGAAGCGCTGCACGAGGTACGCGAGCGCCGCCTCGGTCGCCGCGAACAGCACCATCCCGAGCACCCCGACGAGGTACATCCCGAGGTGCGGCCGCGCATACCCGAGCAGCCGCCGGTAGATCGCCCACGGGGTGCGGCTCGCAGCGGCGGCGGCCACCGGCTCGTTCAAGGGGCGCCGGCCTCGTGCGTGGTCGCGATGTCGACCTGGCGGAGGCCGAGCTGGCCGGCGACGTCCATCACCGTGACGACCGACTGATGGGTCGTGCGCGCGTCCGCCCGGATCAGGAGCGCGGCCACCTTCGGTGCGCCCGCGGCGGCGAGCGCCGCGCGCAGCGTCGCCTCGCGGTCGCTCGCGAGCGGCCGGCCGTCGACGAGGTAGGCGCCGTTCGCGGTGATCGTGACCACGAGCGGCGCGCCCGCGCCCGCGATCGGCTTCGCGCCGGCGCGCGGCAGCTCGACGTGGATCATCGCCTCGTGCTCGAAGGTCGTCGACACCATGAAGAAGATCAGCAGCACGAGCAGCACGTCGATCATCGAGATCAGGTTGATCTCGGGCTCGTCGTCGCGCACCCGCGAGCGCAGCTTCATCGCGATGCGCGCCCGGCCGCGATCGCACGCTCGTCGAGCGCGTCGACCAGCTTCATCGATTCCTTCTCCATCTGGATCACGAGGCGGTCGACCTTGCCGCGCAGGTACCGGTACGCGATCAGCGAGGGGATCGCGACCGACAGCCCCGCCGCGGTCGTGATCAGCGCTTCGCCGATCCCGCCGGCGAGCAGCCGCGGGTCGCCGAGACCGCCCGCGGTGATCGCGTCGAACGCGTGGATGATCCCGGCGACCGTGCCGAGGAGCCCGAGGAGCGGCGCGACCGCGGCGATCGTGCCGAGGGTGTTCAGGAAGCGCTCGAGCTCATGGACGACGTGCCGGCCGCCGTCCTCGAGCCGCTCGACCATCACGTCGCGCGGCTTGTGGCGGTTCGCGAGCCCGATCGCGAGCAGTTCCCCGAGCGGCGAGTTGCGCTCGAGCGCCGCGATGAACTCATCGGTGAGCTGATCCGACTCGATCCACTTCCAGACCCGCTCGCCGAGGTCGCGCGGGATCACGCGATTCGTCTGCAGCGCCCAGAGCCTCTCGAAAATGATCGCGACCGACACGATCGAGCACAGCACGATCGGCCAGATGAAGCCGCCGCCCGCGCGGATGATTTCCCACATTGCAAACCCGTTCGTTATCGGCGTGAGCCGGAATGATACTTCATGGGGCCGAGGCGGAGACAGTGTGCGGCGGCGCCTCGACGAGGTGCCCGTCCGAGAGCGTCAGGATCCGCTCCATGCGCGCGGCGAGCCGCTCGTCGTGGGTGACGATCACGAGGCTCGTGCCGAGCTCCCGGTTGAGCTCGAGCATCAGCTCGAACACGTGGGCGGCGTTGGCGCCGTCGAGGTTCCCGGTGGGCTCGTCGGCGAGCACGAGCTGCGGACGGGTGACCAGCGCGCGAGCGACCGCGGCCCGCTGCCGCTCGCCGCCGGAGAGCTGCGCCGGGCGGTGGGTGAGCCGCGCGCCGAGGCCGACCCGCTCGAGGATCGCCGCGGCGGCCGCGCGTGCCTCGCGCGGGCGCATGCGCCGCACGAGCAGCGGCATCGCGACGTTCTCGAGCGCGGTGAACTCCGGCAGCAGGTGGTGGAACTGGTACACGAACCCCACCGCCTTGTTGCGCAGCGCGCCGCGCGCCGCGTCATCGAGTTCGGTGACCGACTCGCCCGCGATCCGCACGGTCCCCGCGCTCGGCAGGTCGAGTCCGCCGAGCAGCTGCAGGAGCGTGGTCTTCCCCGATCCCGACGCGCCGACGATCGCGATCCGCTCGCCGCGGCGCACCGCGATGTCGGCGCCTGCGAGCACCCGCAGCGTCGTGCCGCCCTGCACGAAGTCCTTCACGAGCCCCCGGCCCTCGAGTACCCAATCGTTTGCGCGCTCCATCGTGATCCCAAGCTCCTTCAGTCGTTGCGCAACGAGTCGGCCGGCGCGAGCCGCGCGGCCCGCCACGCCGGGTACAGGGTCGACGCGCAGGCGAGCGCGAACGCGATCCCGCAGATCCGCAGCACGTCCCGCGGCAGCACGCGCGCCGGCAACTCGCTCATGTAATAGACGCGCGCGTTCAGGAACTGGATCCCGGTGAGGCCCTCGAGCCCTCGCACCAGCGCCTCGAGATTGGTCGCGAGCGCGACGCCGAGCACGACGCCCGCGGCGATCCCGAGGATCCCGATCAGGCTCCCCTGGACGATGAACACCGACAGGATGCTGCGCGGGGACGCGCCGAGCGTGCGCAGGATCGCGATGTCGCGACGCTTGTCCTTCACGACCATCACCATCGTCGAGACCACGTTGAACGCCGCGACCGCGACGACCAGCGACAGGATCACGAACAGGATGTGCTTGGTGATCTGGATCGAGCGGAAGAAGTTCGCGTGCTGGTTCGTCCAGTCGTCGACGTAGAAGCCGCCGCCGAGCGCGAGCGCGGCGCGCCGCACCAGCGTACGCGCCTGGTACAGGTCGACCATCCGCAGCCGGATCCCGGTGACCGCCGGGCCCATCTGCAGCAGCTTCGCCGCGTCACCGATCGACACCAGCGCGACCCGCCGGTCGAAGTCGTACATCCCGATCGACAGGATCCCGGCGACGCGGAACGCGCGCATCCGCGGCATCACGCCGACCGGCGTCACGTCGCCCTGCGCGACGACCAGCACGACCCGGTCGCCAACGTGGGCGCCGAGCGCGGCCGCGAGGTCCTTGCCGAGGATGATCCGGTACGAGCCCGGCGTGAGATCCGACAGGTGCCCGCTCAGCAGGTGATCGCCGAGCGAGGCGACCCGCCCTTCGGTGCGCGGATCGATCCCCTCGATCTCGATCCCCGCGGACTCGCCGCGATGGATCAGCATGCCCTGCTGCTCGATGTACGGCGAGGCGCCCGCGATCCCGGGCAGCTTCTCGACGATCCCGAGGTCGTGCCGCCAGTGCGTGATCCGGCCCTCGAGCCCCGAGATCGTCGCGTGCGCGGTGAGGCTCAGGATGCGCGTGCGCAGCACCTGTTCGAAGCCGTTCATCACCGACAGCACCACGATCAGCACCGCGACCCCGACGCACAGGCCGAGCATCGCGATCCCGCCGATCGTCGACACGAAGCCGCGGTGCGGGGACGAGCGCAGGTACCGCCAGCCGAGGAAGCCTTCGTACCAGTAGCGCATCAGTCGTACCGCAGCGCTTCGGCCGGGAGCGTGCGCGCCGCGCGCCGCGACGGGTAGATCGTCGCGAGGAACGTGAGCAGGAGCGAGGCGACCGCGATCACGACGATGTCGCGCAGGTGCGGGTCGCTCGGGATCGTCGAGAGGTAGTACACGCTCGGATCGAGGATGTAGAAGCCGAAGGTGTTCTGCAGGAACGGCACGATCGTGCCGACGTTGAACGCGAGCAGGAGCCCGAGCGCGACGCCGAGCGCGGTGCCGACCCAGCCGATCAGCACCCCCTGGGTCACGAACACCGCGAGCACCCCGCGCGGGCTCAGGCCGAGCGTGCGCAGGATCGCGATGTCGGTGCGCTTGTCGGTCACGACCATCACCAGCGTCGCGACGATGTTGAAGGCCGCGACCGCGACGATCAGCATCAGGATCAGGCCCATCATCGTCTTCTCGATGCGCACCGCGCGGAAGAACACCGCGTCCTCCTGAGTCCAGTCGCGTGCGGTGAGGCCCGGCACGCGGCGTACCGCGATCCGCGCGAGCGCGGGCGATTGCAGCACGTCGTCGAACTTCAGCCGGATCCCGGTCGGTCCGGCGAGGTCGCGCAGGCTCTCGGCATCCTTCAGGTCGATCAGCGCGAGCACGCTGTCGTGCTCCTGCAGGCCGACCTCGAACGTGCCGACGACGATGAAGCGCTGCAGCCGCGGAACGAAGTCGCTGTGCCGGGGATCACCGCTCGGGATCATCACCGTGACGGTGTCGCCGACGCTCACCTGCAGCATCTCGGCGAGCGAGCGGCCGAGGATGATCCCGTCGGCGCCCGGCTTCAGCGCCGACAGCCGTCCGCGAACCATCGCCTTCGCGACCGAGGAGACCTGCGGCTCGAGCGCCGGATCGATCCCGCGCAGGATCGCGCCGCTCATCGACGGGCCGTGCGTGAGGATCGCGTCGGTGTCGAGGTACGGCGCCGCGCCGACGAGTCCCTCGGAGCCGCGCAGCGCCGCGAGTCGCTGCCGCCAGTCGCGGATCGCCGCGCCTCCGTCGCGCAGCACCGCGTCGGCCGAGACGCTGAGGAGGCGGGTCCGCAGCTCCTGCTGGAAGCCGTTCATCACCGAGAGCACCGTGATCAGCGCGGCGACCCCCACGGCGACGCCGAGCAGGGACACCCAGGTGATGAACGACACGAAAAAGGTGTTCTCGCGGGCGAGCGAATAGCGCAGGCCCACGAACACGGGGAGCGGCTGGAACATGGTCGGCGATTAAACCACAGCGTGCCGCGTCGCGACGGGACGATTGTATTAATTATTTTAAATACAATGTATTATAAAGTTTATTAAAAGTAATTTGTGATGATTTCCGACGCCGGTTGGCGACAGAACCGAGACCTGAGTCGCGCTCCGCGGCGGCGCTTCGGTGCTAGATTATGTCCTGGAGGATCTGCCATGCGCATCGCGACTTGCCTGATCGCCGCCGCCGTCGCCACGGCCTTCGCCGGCCCCGCCGGGGCCGAGATGATCGTGGTCGACCACCGGATCGAAGTGAAGAAGCCGGCCGAGGCACCGACCCGCGGGATGACGATGAACGAGGTCGTGCGGCGCTTCGGCGCGCCGCGCGAGAAGCTCGCGCCGGTCGGCCAGCCGCCGATCACGCGCTGGCGGTATCCGGGCTTCACCGTCTATTTCGAATACCACTTCGTGATCGACAGCGTCGCGACCGGCTGACCGTCGGCATTTGCGGGCGGCGACCCGCTTCCCGTAACATGCGACCCCCTTGAAGATGCCGCGCGCGCATCGCGTGGCCCGTGGCCGCGGCTCACCGTGAGCCGCGGCGGTGCCGAAGGCTCGCGATCCGTCCGATGACATCCTCGTCCGATTCCACGAACCCGCGCCTGCTCGCGCCGCGGTTGCCCTCCTCGGCCGCGGCCCCGGTCCGCTGGAGCGGCCTCGACGGCGCCGCCGCCGGGCTCGCGATCGCCGAGGCCGCCGCGGACGGCCGGCCGCTGTTCGTGATCACCCCGACCCCACGGGCTGCCGAGGCGCTCGCGGGCGAGGTCGCGTTCTTCGCCGGCGCGCGCGTGAGCGTCGGTGCGTTCCCGGACCTCGAGACCCTGCCCTACGACAACTTCTCCGCGCACCCGGACATCACCTCGACGCGCCTGCGCACGCTCGCCACGCTGCCGAGGGCGCGCGCCGGCGTCTGGATCGCCGCGATCGACACGCTCCTGCAGCGCCTCGCGCCGCGCAGCTACATCGAAGCGCACTCGCTGCGGGTGGGTGTCGGCGAGGACCTCGACGTCGAGGCGCTGCGCGCCCGGCTCGCGGCCGCTGGCTACGCCGCGGTGACGCAGGTCGCGGCGCACGGGGAATGCGCGGTCCGCGGCTCGCTGATCGACGTGTTCCCGATGGGCTCGGACGCGCCCTACCGGATCGACCTGCTCGACCGCACGGTCGACAGCATCCGGGTGTTCGATCCGCTGACGCAGCGCTCCGGCGGCACGCTCGAGCGGATCGATCTGCTGCCCGCGCGCGAGACCCCGCTCGACCCGGAGGCGATCCGCGGCTTTCGGGGCCGCTACCGTGCGCGCTTCGGCGGCGACCTCGGCGAGCAGGTGGTGTACCGGGACGTGAGCCGCGGGATCGCGGCGCCGGGGATCGAGTACTACCTGCCGCTGTTCTTCGAGCGCACCGCGACGATCTTCGAGTACCTGCCGCCGGACGCGATCCTGATCGAGATCGATGCGGCGCTCGGCGCCGCCGGGACCGCGTGGCGCACGATCGGCGCCCGCCACGACCAGCTCGCGCACGACCGGCAGCGTCCGATCCTCGATCCGGCGGAGGCGTTCGTCGAGCCCGCCGAATTCGCGGCGCTGGCCGCCGGCTGGCCGCGGGTGAGCCTGCGGCGCGGCCTCGCGGCCGGGACGACCGACGCCACCGCGGCCGTGGAGCAGACGTTCGCGACCGCCGCGCCGCCGCGCGTGCCGATCGACGTGCGCGCGGAGAACCCGGTCGCCGCGCTCGCCGCACACCTCGCCGAATCGCCCGCGCGCGCGCTGCTGGTCGCCGAGTCGGCCGGGCGGCGCGAGCTGCTGCTCGACCTGCTGCGCGCGCACGGGATCCGCCCCTCGCCGTTCGATTCGTTCGCCGCGTTCGCGCACGCGCCGGATCCGCTCGGGGTTCTGGTATCGCCGACCGCCGCGGGCCTGCGCCTCGAGGCGCCACCCCTCGAAGTGCTCACCGAGGCGCAGCTGTTCGGCGAGCGCGCCCGCCAGGAGCGACGGCGCCGGCGCGCGGACCGCGACCCGGCGCGCATCCTCGAGGAGCTCTCGGACCTCGTGATCGGCGCGCCGGTCGTGCACGAAACCTACGGGGTCGGGCGCTACCGGGGCCTGCGCACGATGGAGGTCGCCGGCGAGCTCGGCGAGTTCCTGGTGCTGGAGTACGCCGACGGCGACACGGTGTACGTGCCGGTGCACGCGCTGCACCTGGTGTCGCGGTACACCGGCGCGCCGGCCGAATCCGCCCCCCTGCACAAGCTGGGCGGTGATCAGTGGCAGAAAGCCCGCCGCAAGGCGGCCCAGCGGATCCGCGACGTCGCCGCCGAGCTCCTCGACCTCTACTCGCGCCGCGCCGCGCGCGAGGGCACGCCGATCGGCGCGCCGGAGACCGAGTACCGCGCGTTCGAGGCCGCGTTCCCGTTCGAGGAGACCGCCGATCAGGCGGCCGCGATCGACGCGGTGCTCGCCGACATGAAGTCCGGGAAGCCGATGGACCGCGTGATCTGCGGCGACGTCGGCTTCGGCAAGACCGAGGTCGCGCTGCGCGCGGCGTTCGCCGCGGTCCAGGGCGGCAAGCAGGTCGCGGTGCTGGTGCCGACCACGCTGCTCGCGCAGCAGCACTTCACCACGTTCACCGACCGGCTCGCCGACTGGCCGGTGCGCGTCGAGAGCCTGTCGCGCTTCCGCACGAACAAGGAAGCCGCCGCGGTGCTCGAGGGCATCGCCGCGGGCACGATCGACGTGGTGATCGCGACCCAGCGGCTGCTGCAGGGCCGGGTGCGCTTCAAGGACCTCGGGCTGGTGATCATCGACGAGGAGCACCGGTTCGGAGTGCGCGACAAGGAGAAGCTCAAGTCGCTGCGCGCCGAGGTGCACGTGCTCACGATGACCGCGACCCCGATCCCGCGGACGCTGAACATGGCGATGGGGGGACTGCGCGACCTGTCGCTGATCACGACGCCGCCGGCCGAGCGCCTCGCGGTGAAGACCTTCGTGATGGAGTGGAACGACGCGGTGATCCGCGAGGCCTGCCTGCGCGAGATCCGCCGCGGCGGCCAGGTGTACGTCGTGCACAACGCGATCGAGTCGATCGAGAAGACCGCACAGGCGGTGCGCGAGCTCGTGCCGGAGGCGACCGTCGCGGTCGGCCACGGACAGATGCGCGAGCGCGATCTCGAGCGGCTGATGCTCGACTTCTACCACCGCCGCTTCAACGTGCTGGTGTGCACGACCATCATCGAGAGCGGGATCGACGTGCCGACCGCGAACACGATCGTGATCGACCGCGCCGACCGGCTCGGGCTCGCGCAGATCCATCAGCTGCGCGGCCGCGTCGGCCGCTCGCATCACCGCGCGTACGCGTACCTGATCACCCCGCCGCGCGCGGCGATGACCGCCGACGCGGTCAAGCGGCTCGAGGCCCTCGAGGCGCTCGAGGACCTCGGCGCGGGCTTCACGCTCGCGACGCACGACCTGGAGATCCGCGGCGCGGGCGAGCTGCTCGGCGACGAACAGAGCGGACAGATCGAGGAGATCGGGTTCAATCTGTACCGCGACCTGCTCGAGCGGGCGGTCGTGGCGCTGAAGGCCGGCCGGGAACCGGATCTCGAGCGCCCGCTCGACGCCGGGCCCGAGATCGAGCTGCACGTGCCCGCGCTGATCCCGGAGGACTACGTCCCGGACGTGCACCTGCGGCTCATGCTCTACAAGCGCATCGCCGGACTCGAAGCCCTCGAGGAGATCGACGAGACCAAGGCGGAGCTGATCGACCGGTTCGGACCGCTCCCCTCCCCGGCCGAGTCGCTCCTGCGGATCGCGCGGCTGCGGCTGCGCGCGACGCAGCTCGGGATCCGCAAGATCGAGGCCGGCGCGAACGCCGGGAGCCTCCTGTTCGAGGAGCAGAACGCGGTCGACCCGCGCCGCGTGCTCAAGCTGATCCAGGGCAAGCCGAAGGAGTACCGGCTCGACGGCTCGCTGAGGCT
Organism: Gammaproteobacteria bacterium; assembly: GCA_028870355.1. Lineage (GTDB taxonomy): Bacteria > Pseudomonadota > Gammaproteobacteria > Steroidobacterales > Steroidobacteraceae > Bog-1198. The sequence continues at coordinate 10,325 of JAGWPU010000039.1, forward strand.
GCGCTTCGCGCACGCCGCGCGCGGCGAGGCGGCGCTCGTCGAGCGCATCGAGGCACTCCTGCAGGAGCTCGCGCCGCGCACCGCGGCGGCGACCTGAGCGCCGCGCGCGCTCAGGCGACCTGATCGCGCCCCGACTGCTTCGCGCGCGCGAGCTGCGCGCGCGCGCGCTCGAGGAGCATCGCCGGATCCTCGCGGTCGTCCGGGATCGCAACGGCGACGCCGACGCTCACGGTCACGTATCGGCGGACCGTCGCGCGCGGGTGATGGATCCGCAGCTCCCGTACCCGCTCGACGATCTTCTGTGCGATCCGCAGCGCCTGCTCGTGGTCGACCCCGGGCGTCGCGACCAGGAAGCGGCCGCCGTCGACCCGCGCGACCGGATCGCTCGCGCGGCGGATGCAGCCGCCGATGCAGTGCCCGACCCGGCGCACCGCCGAATCGCCGGCCGAGCGGCCGAAGGTCGCGTTGTAGAGCTCGAGCGCATCGACGTCGATCGCGTACACCGCGAGGGGCCGCTGGTCACGCGCGACGAGGCTCAGGTCGCGCTTCAGCAGTTCCTCGAACACCGCGGCGGTCGCGAGCCCGGTGAGCCGGTCCTCGCGCACCGCGGCCGGCGACGCGAGGCGCTCGAACTCGCCGGTCGCGGCCACAGCGCCGGTCGCGGCGCCGGTCGCGGCGGCCGCGCCGAGCCGGTCGGTCGCGTCGCGGTGGTACCCCGCGAAGTGCGTCAGGCGCCCGTGCGGCCCGTAGAGCGGCACGATCGCGATCTCGCTCCAGAACAGCGTCCCGTCCTTGCGGTAGTTGCGCAGCCGGACCCGGCAGGCCTCGCCGCGCCCGATCGCCTCGCGCAGCGTCGCGCGCGCGCTCTGCTCCGTGTCGCTGCCCTGCAGGAGCCGCAGGTTCCGTCCGACGAGCTCCGCGGCCGCATAGCCGGTCAGCCGCTCGAACGCCGCATTCACGTACACGACCGGCTGCCCTGGCGCGACCGCATCGACGAGCGCGATGCCCTCGGGCGCCTCGTCGAGCGCACGCCTCGAGAGCTCCTCCTCCAGCGTCCTCATCCGACTCCCTCCCCGTCGTCCTGCGTGAGCCTGAGCGCCGGCGTCGCGGTGAGCGCGGCGATCACCGCCTCGGCCTCCTGCCAGCGCGGGGTCGCGACGAGCTCGAGCGGCGGTTCGCCGCGCCCGCGCATCCGCACGAGCCGCGCCTGCGAAGCCGGGTTCATCCGCTCCGGGCGGAACCGCTCGAGCACCGCGAGCACCGCGGACCGGTCGTTGCAGATCGGCAGCACGTCGCAGCCCGCGGCGACCGCGAGCCGCGCGCGCGCGACCACGTCGCCCGCGACCGCCGCGCCGGCCATCGTCAGGTCGTCCGCGAACACGCAGCCGTGGAAGCCGAATTCGCCGCGCAGGATCCCCGCGATCCAGCGGTGCGACAGGCTCGCCGGCAGCTCGTCGATCCGCGGGAACACCACGTGCGCGGCCATCACCGCGGACAGGTGGTTCTCGATCAGCACGCGGTAGGGGCGCAGGTCCGGCTCGAGGTCCTCGAGCGAGCGCCGGTCGACCGGCAGCGCAACGTGCGAGTCCGCGACCACCGCGCCATGCCCGGGAAAGTGCTTCGCGGTCGCGGCCATTCCCGCCTCGCGCATCCCCGTCGCGTACGCCGCCGCGAGCGCGGCGACCGCGTCCGGGTCCGCGTGGAACGCGCGGTCGCCGATCACCTCGCTGACCCCGTAGTCGAGATCGACGCAGGGCGCGAAGCTGAAATCCACGCCGACCGCGCGCAGCTCCGCGGCCATCAGCCAGCCCGCGGTCTGCGCGAGCGCGAGCGCCGCGCGGCGGTCCTCGGCGTAGCCGCGGCCGAGCGCGCGCGCCGGCGGCAGCCGCGTGAACCCGGCGCGGAA